>NZ_JBKZWT010000145.1:0-8762 GCF_047759905.1 Sinomonas sp. G460-2
CCCATTCCACAGCGCACGGAGCAGCTCCAGCTCGCCGGCGACGTGACATACACGCTTCCCTCGTCCGAGGCGCTGGTCCACGGAACGGTGCCGAAGGAACGCACGGAGGCGAATGACGCCGTCGTCGCGGCCCTCACGAACACCCTCCAGCAGTTCAACGTCGAGGCCGAGGTCACGGGTTTCAGCCGCGGCCCGACCGTGACACGCTACGAGATCGAGCTCTCCCCGGGCACGAAGGTCGAGAAGGTCACGGCGCTCAGCAAGAACATCGCGTACGCCGTCGCGAGCTCGGACGTGCGAATCCTGAGCCCCATCCCCGGCAAGAGCGCGATCGGCATCGAGATCCCCAACACGGACCGCGAGACGGTCTCCCTCGGCGACGTGCTGCGCAGCCAGAACGCGCGGCGCACCGAGCATCCCATGGTCATGGGCGTGGGCAAGGACGTCGAAGGCGGCTTCGTCGTTGCGAACCTCGCGAAGATGCCCCACATGCTCGTGGCCGGCGCGACCGGCGCGGGCAAGTCCTCGTTCGTGAACTCGATGATCACGTCGATCCTCATGCGTTCGACGCCGGACGAGGTCCGCATGGTCATGGTCGACCCGAAGCGCGTCGAGCTCACCGCGTACGAGGGCGTTCCGCACCTCATCACGCCCATCATCACGAACCCGAAGAAGGCCGCGGAGGCCCTCCAATGGGTCGTGCGCGAGATGGACGCGCGGTACGACGACCTCGCGAACTACGGCTTCAAGCACATCGACGACTTCAACAAGGCGGTCAAGGCGGGCAAGGTCGTCCCGCCGCCGGGGTCCGAGCGGAAGATCAAGGCCTACCCGTACCTCCTGGTCATCGTCGACGAGCTCGCGGACCTCATGATGGTCGCGCCGCGCGACGTCGAGGACTCGATCGTGCGCATCACCCAGCTCGCGCGAGCGGCCGGCATCCACCTCGTCCTCGCGACGCAGCGCCCGTCGGTGGACGTCGTGACCGGCCTGATCAAGGCCAACGTGCCGTCCCGTATGGCCTTCGCGACGTCCTCGGTGACGGACTCGCGCGTCGTGCTCGACCAGCCGGGCGCCGAGAAGCTCATCGGCCAGGGCGACGCCCTGTTCCTCCCCATGGGTGCGTCCAAGCCAATGCGCGTGCAGGGCGCGTGGGTCTCGGAGTCGGAGATCCACCAAGTGGTCGAGCACGTCAAGGGCCAGCTCCAGGTGACCTACCGCGACGACGTCGCTGCCGAGCCCGAGAAGAAGCAGATCGATGAGGAGATCGGCGACGATCTCGAGGTCCTGCTCCAGGCCACCGAGCTCGTGGTCACGACGCAGTTCGGCTCGACGTCGATGCTCCAGCGCAAGCTGCGCGTCGGCTTCGCGAAGGCCGGGCGGCTTATGGACCTCCTAGAGAGCCGCGGCGTCGTCGGCCCGTCGGAGGGCTCGAAGGCGCGCGATGTCCTCGTCAAGCCGGACGACCTTCCGGCCGTCCTGGGCGCGCTCCGAGGCGAGGACGCGCCGTCGTCCGCTTCCCGAGCGAACCCAGCGGATCGGGCGCTCGCCGACAACGCCAACGCCAATCACCACCTCGGGGAGCACAACGTGAGCTCGCCCTACGCGGAGGACCTCGTGAAGGGCGATCTCGACTCGCGCCCGCAGGCCACCGACTACTACGACGAGGATGACGACGGCGGCGACGACGCCTGGCAGCTCACCGGCCGATAGGCTTGAGTGATGACTACCAAAGGGCCGTCCCAGCTTTGGAACTTGCCCAACGTCCTCACGATGTTCCGGATCGTCCTCGTGCCGGTGTTCGTGGGGTTCATGATCGCAGACGGCTCCCATCAGGGCCCCCTGCGGTGGCTCGCGGTCCTCGCGTTCGTCGTCGCGATGTACACGGATCAGCTCGACGGGCAGATCGCTCGGAGGCGCAATCTCGTCACCAACTTCGGGAAGATTGCCGACCCGATCGCGGACAAGCTGCTCACGGGCGCCGCGCTCGTACTGCTCTCAGTCCTCGGGGAACTGCCCTGGTGGATCACGATCGTCATCCTTGTGCGCGAGTGGGGAATCACGGCGCTGCGCTTCGTGGTGATCCGCTACGGCGTGATGCCGGCCTCCCCGGGAGGGAAGCTCAAGACGGTCCTCCAGAGCGTTGCGATCGGTCTGTACTTGCTCCCGCTCCGCGACGTTGCGCCCGCTGTCCCCGTGGTCGCGTTCGTGATCATGCTTGCTGCCGTCGCGATCACGGTCGTCACGGGCGTCGACTACGTCGTGAAGGCCCTCCGGCTTCGCTCCGCGGCCCTGCGGGCGCAACCCAAGGGGGAGTGAGGTCTCGATGAGTTCGAGCGTGACCGCCCAGGAGGTCGTTGCGGCATACGTGGCGAGGGGCAGCACGGCCGCGACGGCGGAGTCGCTCACGGCTGGGCTCGTGGCGGCGAGCCTCGCGGACGTCCCGGGTGCCTCCCTCATGCTGCGGGGTGGCGTCGTCAGCTACGCGACGGAGGTCAAGGCGGCCCTGCTCGGGGTCTCGGAGGACCTGCTCAAAGAGGCCGGATCCGTCGATCCCGAGGTCGCGCGGCAAATGGCCGTCGGGGCGCGGGCCGCGTGCGGCGCGGACTACGCCGTCTCGACAACGGGAGCGGCAGGGCCGGAGCCGCACGACGGCAAGCCCGTGGGCACGGTGTTCGTGGGGCTCGCCGGGCCAGATGGCACGGAGGTGCGTGAATACCGCTTCTCAGGGACCCGCGCGGAGATCCGGGCGGCTGCTCGCGACGCCGCGCTCACGGCGCTCCTCGACGCAGTGAGCTGAGAGCATGCTGTGAGTTTGGGTTGAGAAGGGCGCTGCGGGGGAACAAAGGATCGGGTCGGGGAGTTGATCCTAATGTCGCCACCCCCGTGGTGGCAGCACTAGGATGAGTCACACGGATGCCCGGGAAGCCGGGCCCCCTATGAGGAGCGCACTGATACATATGGTCAAGCAGCCCGTCACCGTCAATGGCGTAGTCCGCTGGCGCAATGTGGGCTTGGCTGAAATCGCCCCTGAAGAGAAGAAGGAGCGCAAGATGGTAGTTCTGCGTCATGAGATTGGGGACGTCCTCCGCGACGTCCGCCAGCGTCAGGGCCGCACGCTCCGTGAAGTCTCGCACAACGCGCGTGTCTCTCTTGGGTACCTCAGCGAAGTCGAGCGAGGCCAGAAGGAAGCCTCGTCCGAGCTTCTCTCCTCGATTTGCGCCGCCCTCGACGTGCCCCTTTCCGCCATGCTCCGCGAAGTCAGCGACCGCGTCGCGGTGGCCGAGGGAGTTTCGGTGCCGGACACCGTTCCTCAGGAGTTCTCCCAGCGCTACGGCCGCGACCTCTCGGAGGAGCTGGACGTCGAACTGAGCAAGCTGAGCGGATCGCGCTGACCCGAAAGGTTCAGCGGCGTGGGTTTCAAGGGGTCGGGCTGATGCCCGGCCCCTCCGCTGTCTCCGAAGGCTGCGCGCCCGGCTCCGGGCGACGGCGGCCGGCCGCCCCGAGGGCGTCGTTGAGCCGCGAGAAGTAGTCCGAGAGCTGGGACAGGTCCGTTAGATCCCAGTTGCCGAGCGCATCGCGGAAGAACTCGAGCCTGCGGCTGCGGAGCTCATCGACCTCGGAGGCTCCGGCCGGGCTCAGCGTGACCCGCTGGGCGCGACGATCGTCGGGGTCGTCTTCCTTGGACACGAGGCCCAGCTGCTCGAGCAACGCCACCTGGCGGCTCACGGACGGCTTGCCGATGCCGATGAGGCTCGCGAGTTCCGTGATGCGCAGGGGCCCCTCGCGCCGCAGGATCACGAGCAGGCCGTACGCGCCGGGCTCGATTTCAGGGTGGAGAGAACGCGAGAGGGTGTGCGAGATGGCTCGCGAGCGGCGCCAGAAAAGGCTCAGCTGCTGTTCGATCGACTCGAAGGCCTGGTCAAACTCTTCTGGGCTCTGGCGTGGGCTGGACATGACCACATCATAGGCAGCGGACCAGACGCCTACTTGGGCACTGAGTCACACACTGAGATGGGCCTCGGTGAGGCTGGCGGCAACTGCGGACGGGCTAAGGGAGCCCATGAAAGAATGGTTTGATGCGGCACAGCGACTTCTGGCGGTTCATGGAGGACGAGTTCGGGGCGGCCTACGCGCGCGTCCTTGCCTCGACTCTCGTGCTGGCCGCAGTCGGCGGACGCACCGCTGTGGAGGCGCTGCAGGCGGGGCAGAATCCTCGCACCGTCTGGCTTGCCGTCTGCGATATGCAGGACGTCCCGCGAGAGCGGCGGCTCGGCAAGGACCGTCCGCTGAGAGGCTGAAGGTCGCGACACGCCGCGGACGTCTTCGAAGATGTGTTCGGTTCGGGGTATTCTCCTCAACAGAGCAGAAAATTCACCGTTTCGGGCCGGACGTCCACAACGGCGGGCGAACGCCGCGTTTTGTCGGCGGGTCTCGGTAGCGTAGCGAGTGGATTGAACGGCAGGCCTGAAAGGGCCTTGCCGAGGCCCAGAGAACCCCGACCGGAGGTGGACCATGGCGGCATCGCCAGAACGCGAAAAGGCCCTCGAAGCGGCCCTCGCACAGATCGACAAGCAGTTCGGCAAGGGATCGATCATGCGTCTCGGGGACGATACCCGCGCGCCGATCGAAGTCATCCCGACGGGGTCGATCGCGCTGGACGTCGCGCTCGGCATCGGAGGCCTCCCGCGCGGCCGTGTCGTCGAGATCTACGGGCCGGAATCGTCCGGTAAGACCACCGTCGCGCTGCACGCCGTGGCCAACGCACAGCGGAACGGCGGCATCGCCGCGTTCATCGATGCGGAGCACGCGCTCGATCCGGAGTACGCAGCGAAGCTCGGCGTCGACACGGACGCGCTGCTCGTCTCGCAGCCGGACACCGGTGAGCAGGCCCTCGAAATCATGGACATGCTCGTGGGCTCGGGCTCTATCGACATCGTCGTCATCGACTCGGTCGCGGCGCTTGTTCCCCGGGCCGAGATCGAGGGCGAGATGGGCGACAGTCATGTGGGCCTCCAAGCTCGGCTCATGAGCCAGGCGCTTCGCAAGGTCACCGGTCGCCTCAACCAGACCAAGACGACCGCGATCTTCATCAACCAGCTGCGCGAGAAGATTGGTGTGTTCTTCGGCTCTCCCGAGACGACCACCGGTGGTAAGGCGCTCAAGTTCTACGCCTCTGTGCGCATCGACGTGCGCCGCATCCAGACGCTCAAGGAGGGTTCCGACTCGGTCGGCAACCGGACCAAGGCCAAGATCGTCAAGAACAAGATGGCCCCGCCGTTCAAGCAGGCCGAGTTCGACATCATCTACGGCCAGGGCATCTCCCGCGAGGGCGGGATCATCGACATGGGCGTCGAGCACGGCATCATCAAGAAGTCGGGTTCGTGGTTCACGTACGACGGTGATCAGCTCGGCCAGGGCATGGAGAACTCACGGCGCTTCCTGCGCGACAACCCCGAGCTCGCGGACGAGCTTGAGCGGCTCATCAAGGAGAAGCTCGGCGTCGGGGTCAAGAAGGACGCCGAGGAAGAGCCGCGGCTCAAGGCCGTCGAGGGCGAGTAGCGCTTGGGTGGGAACCGTTCGCGCGAGCAGGAGGAGGACCGTGAGCCGGACCCCGAGTCCGTCGCGCGGGCCATCCTGCTGAGGCAGCTCACGCTGGGTCCGCGGAGTCGGCACCAGCTCGCCGGCAAGCTTCGAGAACGCAACGTTCCCGAAGAGACCGCCGAGATGGTGCTTGAGCGTTTCGAAGAAGTCGGCCTCATTGACGACGGCGCGTTCGCGGCAATGTGGGTTCGGAGCCGCTCAGAGTCGAAGTCGCTCTCGAAGAGCGCACTCCGCCGGGAGCTCGCGTCCAAAGGTATCGGCGGTCAGACGGCCGAGGACGCTCTCGCTGATCTGAGCGATGAGGATGAGGATGAGGCAGCGCGTCGACTCGTCGAGCGGCGAGTCCGGCCTGCTGTGCTCGGGGATCGTGCCACGAAGGACCGCGAGCTGCGCCGTCTCGTGGGGATGCTCGCGCGGAAGGGCCACCCGCCGGCGAGGGCCTTCCGCATCGCTTCGGATGTCCTCGAGGAGGCGAGCCGGCGGAGTCTGTGAATACGCCGGGAACCGGCGTGCCTCGTGGACCGGCGTGAGAGGCCCTCGCAAGACTGGGGGTCACTATGCGACGTGCTCGAGGCTTCAGACTTCACCGCGCTGCCGCCGCGATGGCCAGCGTCCTCTTGGCGCTGGGCGCTGCCGTGCCCGGCGCTGTGGCCGACGACGACACTCCGCCGTCGGGATTCCCGTCATGGGACGACGTGCAGGCGGCGAAGGCCAACGTCGACTCGGCACAGGCAGAGGTCACCAAGATCAACGGCCTCCTCACGAACGTCCAGGCCGCGGCCGCGGATGCGTCGTCGAAGGCGGTCGCGGCCGGCGTCGTCTATGCCAAGGCCGAGCAGGCGGTCCAGAACCAGCAGAAGGTCGTGGACGCGCAGCGAGCGGCGACCGCTGCGCTCGAGAAGCAGCGCGACCTCGCACAGCAGGCCGCGGGGCGCGTGGCTTCCGCGGCGTACATCGGCGGAGCGCCCTCGGGAGCGCTCGACGCGCTGTCCGTCCTGGGCCAGTCGGACGGCCTGGACCGGCTCGGGACCATCCAGATCCTGGGCGACCAGGCGTCGAAGGCCGTTGCGCAATACAAGGGCGCCGCCAACAATGCGGCCGCCGCGGAAGCCCAGTCGCGGGCGGCCGAGGACGTGCTCGCTCAGCTCTCGGCCGCGGCTAAGCAGGATCTCGACGCGGCCCAAGCCGCGCAGAAGCACGCGCAAGACGTTGTAGCGCAGACCCAACAGCAGCAATCCACGCTCACGGCTCAGCTCGCGTCGCTCAAGGGGACCTCGGCCGATGTGGAGCAGCGCTACGAGCAGGGTCAGGCCGCCCTCGCCGCGTACCAGGCAGCCCAGGAGGCGAAGCGGCAGGCGGCTGAGAAGCTCGCCCAGGAACAGGCCGCCGCGGCAGCTGCACAGCAGGCTCAGGTCGCGCCGGCCGCAACAGTCGTGAGTCCGCGGGTCGGAGTGATTGACGATCCGGCGGGCGCTCAAGCATTCGCGAGTTCACAGATCGGCAGCTATGGCTGGGGCGGCGGCGAGTATCAGTGCCTCCTCCAGCTGTGGACGCGCGAGTCGAGCTGGATGACCGACGCCACGAACCCGTCGAGCGGGGCCTACGGCGTCGCCCAGGCCCTCCCACCGGACAAGTACTACTCCGCGGGCAGCGATTGGCTGACGAACTACCGCACGCAGATCGTCTGGGGACTCGGCTACATTCGAGACCGCTACGGCAGCCCCTGCGCGGCGTGGTCGCACGAAGTGGCCATCGGCTGGTACTGACGCACGAATCCGCGCCCGGCCGGTACCCTTGATGGGTGAGTTCCACGATCGACACGCCGCGCAGCTACGAGGTGCGCACCTTCGGCTGCCAGATGAACGTCCACGACTCCGAGCGCATGTCGGGTCTGCTGGAGGCGGCCGGCTACGTGCGCGCCGCGGAGGGCACTGAGCCGGACGTCGTCGTCTTCAACACGTGCGCCGTGCGCGAGAACGCGGACAATCGCCTCTACGGCAACCTCGGCCAGCTCCGCCCCGTCAAGGAGCGGCACCCGGGCATGCAGATCGCCGTCGGCGGCTGCCTCGCGCAGAAGGACCGGGACACGATCCTCGAGAAGGCGCCGTGGGTCGACGCTGTCTTCGGAACCCACAACGTGGGCGCGCTGCCCGCGCTCCTCGAGCGCTCGCGCCACAATCATGAGGCGCAGCTCGAGATCCTCGAGTCCCTCGAGGTGTTCCCGTCGACGCTCCCCACGAAGCGCGACTCGGTGTACAGCGGCTGGGTCTCGATCTCCGTGGGCTGCAACAACACGTGCACGTTCTGCATTGTTCCGAGCCTGCGGGGGAAGGAACGCGATCGTCGGCCGGGCGAGATCCTCGCCGAGGTCCAGGCCCTCGTCGACGACGGCGCGATCGAGGTGACGCTGCTTGGCCAGAACGTGAACTCGTACGGCGTCGAGTTCGGCGACCGTCTCGCGTTCGGAAAGCTCCTGAGGGCGTGCGGCGATATCGACGGGCTCGAGCGCGTCCGGTTCACGAGCCCGCATCCCGCGGCCTTCACGGACGATGTCATCGACGCGATGGCGGAGACGCCAAACGTCATGCCACAGCTGCACATGCCGCTCCAGTCCGGCTCGGACAGCCTCCTGCGGTCCATGCGCCGCTCGTACCGCTCGGCGAAGTTCCTCGGCATCCTCGACCGGGTACGCGAGCGGATTCCCCACGCGGCGATCACGACCGACATCATCGTGGGCTTCCCGGGCGAGACGGAGGAGGACTTCGAGGCGACGCTCGACGTCGTCGAACGCTCCCGCTTCCAGAGCGCCTTCACGTTCCAGTACTCGAAGCGCCCCGGGACCCCGGCCGCGGACATGCCGGACCAGCTGCCGAAAGCAGTGGTCCAGGAACGCTACGAGCGTCTCGTCGCGCTTCAGGAGCGCATCTCCGGCGAGGAGAACGCGCGCCAGATCGGGCGCGAGGTCGAGCTCCTCGTGACCGCGCAGAGCGGGCGCAAGGCGGGGGAGACCCACCGTCTGTCGGGCCGCGCACAGGACAATCGCCTGGTCCACTTCAGCGTCCCTGCGGGCGCCGACGAGCCTCGCCCCGGCGATCTCGTGACCGTCACAGTCACGGCAGCAGCGCCGCACCACCTCATCGCCGACCCCACCGGGACGG
>NZ_JBKZWT010000146.1:0-8714 GCF_047759905.1 Sinomonas sp. G460-2
ATCGAGCCGCCGCCGTCGGTCCCGGGTGCGAACGGCAGCAGACCGGCGGCGACGGCCGCCGCGGAACCGCCCGACGAACCGCCCGAGCTCAGGGCCGGCGCGTGCGGATTCCGCGAGGGCGGCGCGATGCGGTTCTCCGAGTACGCGGTGAGTCCGAACTCCGGGACCTGCGTCTTGCCGAGCGA
Organism: Sinomonas sp. G460-2; assembly: GCF_047759905.1. Taxonomy (NCBI): domain Bacteria; kingdom Bacillati; phylum Actinomycetota; class Actinomycetes; order Micrococcales; family Micrococcaceae; genus Sinomonas; species Sinomonas sp. G460-2. Next base: position 186 of record NZ_JBKZWT010000146.1, read on the forward strand.
GACGACCCCCGCGGTTCGGAGCAGTTCGACGAGGGGCCCGTCCGTGGGTGCGGGGCGCGGGCTGATCGTGGCGCTTCCGTGTGTTGTGGGCACGCCCTCGACGTCGACGAGGTCCTTGAACGCAGTCGGCATGCCGTGAAGAGGTGGGAGCGCATCGAGCGTTCCGGCGCGTCGCGCCGCGACGTGGGCCTGATCCGCCGCGGCGGCCGCTTCGAGGGCCCGGTCCGCGGTGACGGTCACGAAGGCCCCGAGGCGGTGGTTCGCGGCCTCGATCACGGACAGGAAGTGGCCCGTGGCGTCCCTCGCCGAGAGTTCGCCGGCGTGCAGAGCGTCGCGGAGGCCTCGCGCGGAAAGGCGGGCCACGCCGTCGTCCATGCGGCCCTCCTCAGGTGTCTCGTCATGCCCCGCCCCGGCGCGGCGTACTCACTATAGGCTTGAGTGAGAACAGCGTTTCATCAGGAGGCACCCATGCCCGACTTCGAATCCGTCCGCGTCGACGAGCTGCCGGCAGGCGTTCTGCTCGACGTGCGCGAGGACTACGAATGGGAGGCTGGTCACGCCCAAGGGGCCTTGCACATCCCGATGGATCAGCTGCCCGCGCGCCTTGGCGAGCTCGATCCCGATGAGGACTTGCTCGTGGTGTGCCGCACGGGCGGCCGTTCGGCACGCGTCACGAGCTGGCTCGTCGACCAGGGCTACACCGCGGTGAATGTCCTGGGCGGCATGGATGCGTGGCTCGAGTCCGGACGGGCCCTCGTATCCGAGAACGGCCATCAGCCGACGGTCCTTTAGTGATCTACACGTTCCTCGGTCCCGAGGGGACCTTCACCGAGGCTGCCCTCCTCAAGGTCCCCGGTGCGCGGGATGCGAGCCGCGTCCCCTCCAGCAACGTCAACGAGGCCCTCGACCGCGTGCGCTTGGGATCGGCGGACGCGGCGATGGTGCCCATTGAGAACTCGGTCGAGGGAGGCGTGACCGCGACGCTCGATGCGATCTCGACCGGCCCCGAGCTGCGGATCGTCCGCGAGGAGCTCGTGCCGATTACGTTCGTCCTCGTCGCCCGGCCGGGGACCCGCCTCGAGGACGTGCGGCGGATCTTCACGCACGGGCACGCGTGGGCACAATGTCGCGGATGGTCGGCGGCAAACGTGCCCCAAGCGGAATATGTGCCGTCGTCATCGACGGCCGCCGGGGCCCTCGGCCTCCTGGACCCGTCTTCGCGCCCCGGCGACGCGGCCATCTGCGCCCCTATCGTCGCGGGGGAGCGGCCCGAACTCGAAGTCCTCGCAGACAACATCGGTGACAACGCGGGGGCCGTTACCAGATTCATCCTCGTCTCCGGCCCGTCTGAGCTCCCGCCGCGGACGGGCGCCGACAAGACGACCGTCGCCGTGCCCCTGCCCGAGGACCATCCCGGCGCGCTCATGGAGATCCTGTGGCAATTCGCGTCACGCGGCGTGAATCTCTCGCGCATCGAGTCGCGGCCCACGGGAGAATACCTCGGCCACTACTTCTTCAGCATCGACGCCGAGGGCCATGCCCAGGACGCCCGCGTCGCGGACGCGCTCGCCGGACTGCACCGGCTGAGCCCGCAGACGCGGTTCCTCGGCTCGTACCGCCGAGCGGACGCCGTCGAGCCGGACGTCCTGGCCCACAACACCGATCGGGCGTTCGACGCGAGCCACGCCTGGCTCCGCGGAATCCTCGGCGCCTAGGGTGCCTTCCGGCGGCTAGCCGTTCACCCGCACGAGCAGCGAGAGCGGGTGGACCTCGACGCTGATGTCGGTCGCGGGGCCGGTCGGATCGCCGTCGACCTGGGTCTCGACCGGCTCGCCGCTGCGGATCCGCACCTTCTGCGCGCCGTAGAAGGACATGACGGGGAGCGGGCGACTGTGCTGGAACGTGATCTTGACCCACATCGAGAGCCACCCGATGAGGCTGCGGGGGCTCATGACGACGATGTCCAGCACGCCGTCGTCGACGTAGGCCTCGGGGATGAAGTCAACGCCCCCGGGGAGCTTGCTGCAGTTCGCGAAAAGGACGCTGCGAATGCGCCTGGTCTGGAAGTCGCCCTCGTCGAGTGAGATGTCGACCTTCTTGCGGCGCCGGCCTGGCATGTGGCGTATGCCAGCCTCGGTATACGCGATCCAGCCCACAGCCTTCTTGAGGTCCTCGTTCGTGTCGCTCAGCACTTCAGCGTCCATGCCCATGCCGGCGATCACGAGGAACGTGTGCTCTGACTTGGAACCTGTCGCGCGGTTCTCGAGCGACAAGGTGGCCGTATCGATGCGCCGCTGCCTGCCGAACAGCGCCGTGTGCACGCATTGGGCGAGGCGCGTGATGTCCAGGTCGAGGTTCCGCGCGAGGAGGTTCCCCGTGCCGAGCGGAACCAGCCCGAGCGCGACGTCCGTGCCCGCGAGGGCCTCCGCGACGACGCGCACCGTGCCGTCCCCTCCGCAGGGAATGACGACGTCGGCGCCCGCCTCGAGTGCCTTGCGCGTCATGGAGTGGCCGGGATCGTCCGCGGTGGTCTCGAAGACGAGGGGGTGCGCCCAGCCGGCGCCGCGGCACGCCGCCTCGATGAGCATCTCGGCCTCGGCCGCGCGGGCCTTCGTGGGGTTCAGGATCACGGCGACCTGTTGCGGCCCCGGCTCGGGGGTCTGGGCGGGCTCGCCGACCGCGCTGCGGCTGTGCTGTTCCCGGAGCCTGCGCACACCCCACCAGCTGGTGACGGCAAAAGCACCAGCTGCCGCGAGGGCACCCCCGATGATCCAGTTGCGCATGGCTCTTTCACTCTATCCCGCGCGCCGCCCGCTGAGCCCACGGCCACACACCCCTGCAGGCCCGATAGGCTTATCCGCGTGATCGACGTCAGAGAGCTCAGCGACAACCCCGAGAAGTTCCGCGCCAGCCAGCGTGCGCGCGGTGCCGACGAGTCCCTTGTGGACAGGGTGCTTGCCGCCGACTCGCGCCGCCGCGCGGCCCTGACCCAGTACGAGACGCTGCGTGCCGAGCAGAACGCCTTCGGCAAGAAGGTGGCCGCGGCGAAGGGCGAGGAGAAGCAGGCGCTCCTCGCGGAGGTCAAGGAGCTCGCGGCGAAGGTCAAGGCGGCGTCCGTCTCGGCGGACGAGGCGCAGGCCGAGCAGGACGAGCTCATGCGCGTCTTCCCGAACCTCGTGATCGACGGCGTCCCGGGGGGCGGCGAGGACGACTACATCGTGGTCAAGACCGTCGGCACCCCGCGCGACTTCGCGGCCGAGGGCTTCGAGCCGCGCGATCACCTCGAGATCGGCGAGCTGCTCGGGGCGATCGACATGGAGCGCGGCGCGAAGGTTTCCGGCGCGCGGTTCTACTTCCTCAAGGGCGTGGGCGCGCGGCTCGAGCTCGCGCTCCTGCAGATGGCCCTCGATCAGGCCATCAAGGCCGGCTTCACGCCCATGATCACCCCGACGCTCGTGCGCCCCGAGACCATGCAGGGCACGGGCTTCGACGTCAAGCACGACGCCGAGATCTACCGCCTCGCCGAGGACGATCTGTACCTCGTGGGCACCTCGGAGGTCTCCCTCGCGGGGTACCACTCCGACGAGATCCTCGACCTGTCCGGGGGCCCGGTTCGCTATGCCGGCTGGTCCTCGTGCTACCGCCGCGAGGCCGGCTCGCACGGCAAGGACACGCGCGGCATCATCCGCGTGCACCAGTTCAACAAGGTCGAGATGTTCTCCTACGTCCCGCTCGAGGAGGCCGAGGCCGAGCACGCCCGCCTGCTCGCGTGGGAGGAGGAGATGCTCGCGAAGGTCGAGCTCCCGTACCGCGTCATCGACACGGCCGCAGGCGATCTCGGCATGAGCGCGGCCCGCAAGTTCGACTGTGAGGCGTGGGTCCCGACGCAGGGCCGCTACCGCGAGCTCACCTCGACGTCGAACTGCACGGGCTTCCAGGCCCGGCGGCTCAACATCCGCGAGCGGATGTTCGACGACGACGGCGCCGCCAGGGGCACGCGCAGCGTCGCGACGCTCAACGGCACTTTGGCGACGACCCGGTGGATCGTCGCGATTCTCGAGCACCACCAGAACCCCGACGGCTCAGTCACCGTCCCGGCCGCGCTGCGCCCGTATCTCGGCGGCCTCGAGGTGCTCCCGGTTCTGTGACGGCCCTCCCCAGCGCGGTAGGACGGTTTCTGGCCGGAAAGACGCACTCAAGCGTTCTTCGCGGCCACAAGGCGTCTCCGAGTCGGGCGAAGTCCGGCCTCGATGAGCTTGGAGCGAAGCTGCGACGGCCTCTCCAGATCTGCCCAGTCCCACCGCACGACTGGGTGGCCTAGCGCCAGGAGCCGATTCTCGCGCCGCTTCTCCCTCCGGATGATCGCGTTCAGGTCTTCTCCGCCCATCAGTTCAGTGCGAAGGTATTTGCCCCAACCGTCGAATTCGCCGATGGGACGCGGCTCTTCCGCCCAGGAGAAATCCGTGCGCCCTATGAACCCGAGGCCGTCGAAGTGCCGTTTCTGAAGTTCCGGTTCCGGGAATCCGAACATGAGCATCAGGGCTCGGCTTACCGACTCTCCGGGCGACTCGGCTCCGGGACGGGCGAGGGCGGCAACGAGCCTGGCGCGCTCCTGCTGTGACCGGTGGGGGAGCCCAGCGATCCGGACTAGCAGGTCGGGGTGGTCCAGGAGAGAAGCCTCAGCGTCCCGCCTGAGAATGCCGTCGGCGACGGTGAGGGCGCGAGCGAACTTTCCTGACGCGAGTACTTCAACGAGCGCTTCGACTTCGGAGATCACCCGAAATCCGCCGACGCGCTCCGCATCGAGCGACCTGTGGAGGTGCCTTCGAACGGGAGGCGGGGGAGTGAGACGAGAGCGCGCGGCGCCGTCGTCCGTCCCTCGAACGGCGAAGGTGTCCGGTTGACGTCCGAGCCGACCCTTCGTGGAGGTGGCTACGTCAATCGCAGGAGGAGCCTTCACGGTCGGGAGGCCGCGGAGGAGCAGCGCAGTTTCGCCGCAGAAGACAGTTTCCGGGTACGCCAAGGCGAGGGCCTCGACAGCCAGTCGGAACCGTTCGTGGGGCGCGGCGCCGAGCCATGCCCGAGTGGGGACGTAAAGGCCACGTCGAAGTCGGACCAGCCGTCCGGCCGCGAAGCCGCGACGCACGTCCGATCCTGGTTCGTAGAGGCGATCTTGGCATGTATTGAGGAGTTGACCGACAGCGTCCATTTCGTGAGCGTTCCAGACCTCCGGGGGGCGAGGCCACAGGGCTTACGTGCCAGGTGGACAACCGTGACGCGTTGGGCTGTGGAAGAATTCTCTTGTGGTCGGGAGACGGTTTCTGGCCGGAAAGACGCACTCACGCGTTCTTCTCGGCCACAAGGCGTACTTTCCCGGGGCGCCCGAACAGCGCCTCTCACGGGACCCAAGGTGAACACTCACACTGTGGGGAAGCCTGTGAGTATTCACTGGCTGTTCACGGTCTGTGCCAGAGCCGTCACCAGCACTGTCGGTCGCTAGTGGTTCACTAGATCCATGACAACAATGCTGAACGCTGGCATCGATGACCAGCTGGGAACCATGAATCGCAAGCTCATCGGCCTCGACGTCGACGGTACCCTCGTGGACCACTTCGGCCATATGAGCCCAGCCGTGCGCGAGGCCGGGCAGGCCCTCGTGGCCGCCGGGCACGAGGTCGTCGTCGCGACGGGCCGCTCGCTCGGCGCGACCCTCCCCGTCGTGGAACTCCTCGGGATCGAGAGGGGCTACGTCGTCTCGTGCAACGGCGGCGTCACGGCACGCATCCACGCCGGGGCGAACGGCGGCTACGAAGTGATCGACCGCCGCATCTTCGACCCGTCGCCCGCGCTTCAAGCCCTTCGCCACCGCCTTCCCGGCGCGAAGTACGCGCTCGAGGACGCCGAGGGCAACTTCCTCTCGACCGAGCGCTTCCAGGACGCGAGCTTCGGCGTCGAGGCCACCGGCGTGACGTTCGAGGACCTCCTCGGCGCGCAGGCGGTCCGCCTCGTGGTGTTCTCGACCGACGCCACGGCAGAGGAGTTCGGCCGTGCCGTCGAGTCGATCGGCCTCCACGGCGTGACCTACTCCGTGGGCTGGACCGCGTGGCTCGACATCGCCGCGAAGGGCGTCACGAAGGCGAGCGGTCTCGAGCGAGTCCGCTCGCTCGTCGGGATCGATCCTGCGCACACCGTTGCCGTGGGCGACGGCCGCAACGACATCGAGATGCTCCAGTGGGCCGGGCGCGGCATCGCGATGGGTCAGGCCCCCGACGAGGTCAAGGCCGCTGCGGACGAGGTCACCTCGGCCGTCGAGGACGACGGCGTCGTCGGAGTCATGCGCTCGCTCCTGTAACGCCGGTGGTCACTCGGGCGAGCCGGCGTCAGCGCGCCTCGAGCATGAGCCGCATGAGGTGCGCGGCGGCGGGACGGGCCTCGAACTCCTCGTTCCAGTGCGCGCGGGCGATCGCCTTCGACACGGCCTGCGCCGTGATGCCGAGCGCCTCCGCGACGGCCCTCTGCTGGCCCCGCACCCCTGGGGTGAGGAGCTCGAGAACCCGCCATTCCGCCGTCGTCCGCCTGGCGATGATGAGGCCAAGGAGGCGGAGGATCGCCGCCGCCTCGGCAGCGAGCACGCGGTCTGGGCCGTCCACGGAGATCGCGGCTTCGTCCTTGATGTGCTGGGCGCGTTCGACGGCGCGGCGCGAGTAGACGAGGCCGAGGCCCGTGACGTCTTGAATCGCCTCGGGCAGCGGCTCGCCGAGAGGGCCGACGCCGATGCCCACGTTCCAGCGCACCCCGCCGCACGATTCGGCGCGCATCGCGGTCAGGCTCGCGTCGATGGCCAGCTCCGCGCTGAGGAAGACGCCTTGGACCTCGTCTCCGACGGTCCGGGCGAACGGCACCTCGGCCCGTGCCCGCGAGAGCGCGCGCAGGAGATTCGGCACCTTGTCCCCCGGTTCGCGGTCGCGCTGATTGATCGTGACCGTGTACATGGCCCGAGCCTATCCGCGTAGATGCCCTCAGAGGCCCGTCAAAGAACGAGCAATGACCTCGTGTCGAGCGAGATCTGACCACTCGATGAGCAAAAAGTGGCCACTCGTCGACTATGCGACGAGTGGCCACGTCTCGTTGAACGAGTGGTCACGATCGACCGGAGCTCAGTGCCCTTCGGCCTCGAAGCGCTTGATCGATGCCTCGAGCTCGGCCTCGGCCGCGGCGCGGTCCGCCCAGCCGGCCGGCTTGACCCACTTGCCCGGCTCGAGGTCCTTGTAGCGGCTGAAGAAGTGCTCGATCTCCTTGACCAGCCACTCGTCGAGGTCCGAGGCCTCCTGAATGTGGTCGAAGCGCTTGTCCGCGGGGACGCACACGAGCTTGGCGTCGCCGCCGGACTCGTCCTCCATGTTGAAGATCGCGATGGGCCGCGCCTCAAGCAGGATCCCGGGGAACAGGTCCACGTCGGGGTACCACACGAGCGCGTCGAGCGGATCGCCGTCCTCGCCGAGCGTGTTCTCGAAGTAGCCGTAGTGCGTCGGGTACTGCATCGAGGTGAAGAGGACGCGGTCCAGGCGGACGCGACCCGTCTCGTGGTCCACCTCGTACTTGACGCGGGAGCCGCGGGGGATCTCGATCGTGACGTCGTGCTTCATGGTGCTCCTTGACTGGCAGCGTGCAGGGGCGGCCGCTCAGGGCGTGAAAACCCGCGGTCGGCGGCAACTAGTATTGAGGATATCCGCACTGGGGGGCGTGCTCTCCCATCGCACGTCGCCGAACAAGCCTCGAACCCCAGGACCGCCACCGTATGAGCAAGTCGCCCGGCCGCGCCCAGAACGCCGTGACGTGGTGGCTCGTCTCGACCCTTCTCGCCATCGTCGCAGTGGTCGGCGGAGCGTATATGGCGCCGGCGTTCCCGGCCCCGCTGCTGAATCCGCCCACGCCCACGCCGAGCGTGCCCGCGTGGCTCAAGCCTCCGTCGTCGGCCGCTCCGCTTAAAGGGGCTACGCCACTTTCGGACTCCGCGCCGACCCCCGCTGCGGCGGCGCTCGCGAAGACGATCGAGGCCCAGCTCGGCCCCAACAACGGGACGTTCGGCGCGGCGGTCCTCGACGGCGTGTCCGGGCAGACGCTCTATAGCCGCGAGGGCGCCGTTCCGGTGGCGCCGGCGTCGAACCTCAAGCTCTTGACGGCCGCGGCCGCCCTCACGACCCTCGGCCCCGACGCGACGTTCCACACCCGCACGGTGCGTGGGAGCGCCCCGGGCAGCGTCGTGCTCGTGGCGGGCGGCGACGTTTTCCTCGGCAGTGGGGATTCCTCGCCCGACGCCGTGGTGGGTCGGGCGGGCATCGCGACGCTCGCCAAGCAGACCGCCGCGGCGCTCGGACCCGTCCACGGGCCCGTATCGATCCAGCTTGACGATTCGCTCTTCACGGGCGCCTCGCTTAACCCCGCGTGGTCGCCCGAGGACGTCGCCGCAGGTGAGGTGGCGCCGATCGCCCCGATCGCTGTCAATGTCGCGCGCGCCCTGCCCGGAGC
>NZ_JBKZWT010000147.1:0-8712 GCF_047759905.1 Sinomonas sp. G460-2
CGGGGCGGCCCTCGCCGACCCAGTCGAGGAGGGCGCGCGCGTTCAGCACAAGGGGCGCCGCGGTCGCGAAGGCGAGCGACTCCTCCTCGGTCGGTTCGCGGCGCGGCACCGCCATGTCGGGGCTCGCGTCGACGATCCCGCCCACGGACTCGGCCTCGGCGTCGAGCAGCTCGCTCACCTCGGCGAGGTCCTCGGCGCTGCCGTCCCAGCGCTGGGTCTCCTCGAGGAAGGTGACCCAGTCGATAAGTGTCCCGACGAGGTAGCGGAGGTCGTCGACGTCGTCCGTGTCGAGGAACTCGTCCAGCGCGTCGGGGACAGAGCGCGGGTCGATGCGAAGGCTCGCGGCGGGGCCGTCGCCCGCGCCGAGCAGGAACAGGAAGTACTTGACGCTGTCGAGCTGCCCGAGAGCAAACGCCGTGAAGTCCGCCTGCGCCGCGGGGTCGGGCTCCTCCTCCGCGGCGGTGCCGGCGGCCCAGACCGCGTAGTCGTGGGCGAGGGCGTCGACGAGGACCCCAATGCGCCGGCGCTGCCGGTCCGCAGGGTTCGTTGACTTTCCCTTGGGCTTGCGGGTGCGGCTCTTGGGCATGCCACGAGGTTACGCCACCCGTGGCCCGATGGAGCGCCTCAGGCGGCCACGCTCAGAATCCGCTGGTCCGCGAGCGCCATGAGGAGCACAGCGGCGCCGATTCCGGCGAGAACCCACGCGAGCGCGTGGAACCCAGGGTCGGTGGCGCGGGCACCGAACACGACGAGCAAGAACCCGAACGACGGCGCGAACGCGCCCTCGAATCCCGCCGCGAGGAGGATGATGCACTGAGCCGGGCTCACGCCCGCTCGGAGAGCAGCGCGAGGACGTCCTCCGTGGTTCCGATTTCACCGAGGCGCGGGAAGACTGCGGTGACGGCGTGCTCGTGCCCGGCGGGCGTCAGGTCCGTCATCGCGTCGACGGCGAGGGCCACGTTGTAGCCGAGGTCGTGGGCGTTGCGGGCCGTGGATTCGACTCCGATGCTCGTCGCGATGCCCGTGAGCACGATCTGCGTCACGCCGCGCTCGCGGAGGATCGCGTCGAGATCCGTCGTGGCGAACGCGCCGACGCTGCGCTTCGTGACGAGCAGATCGTCGGCGGACGTGTTGAGCCCGTCGACGATCGCGAAGTACTCGGCCGGGACGTCCGCGGGAAGGCGGCGCGGGGTTTCCGTGCGGCCCGCGGGCGCGCCAGCCACGTTGACGAGCACCACGGGGAGCCCCTTCGCGCGAAAGGCCTCGGCGAGCGCCTTCGAGCGCGCGACGACGTCGGCGATCCGCGGCGCCTCGGACTCCTCCTGAGGCCGGTTGACGATCCCGTTCTGGAGGTCGATGACAACGAGGGCGGCCTGGGGGTCGATCGCGGAGATAGGCATGGGGCTCCTTGTTTAGGGCGGCTGGGAGAGCGAGAAAGTTCGGCGGCTTGCGAAAGACCTGCCGCAGCGCCAGCGCCAGCCAGCGCCGGCGTCAGTCGGCGTCGGCGATCCGGGAGAGCAGGGCGATCGCCTCGTTCACGCGGTCAAGCTCGGCTGAGTCGAGCTCGCGCGAGAGCACCCGCTGGAGCCAGTCCTGGCGGATGCTGCGGCTCGTCGCGATGGTGTCCCGCGCGGCACCGGTCAGCGAGATGACGGTCTTGCGGCCGTCCGTGGGGTCCGGGTCGCGGCGTACCAATCCGGACACCTCAAGCGACACGACCGTGGCCCCCATGGACTGGGGGCGCACGCCCTCGGCGCGGGCCAGCTCGCTCACCGTGCCCGGGCCCTCGCGCTCGAGGCGCGAGAGCACGTTGAGCTGCGAGCGCGTCAGGTCGCCGAAGTCGGCCTGCTGGCGGAGCCGGCGGTTGAGCCGCCTGAGGATCCCGCGGAGCTCGGCCGCGACGCTCGCGGCCTGCGAGCCGATGCCCTGCTCTGTGGTCATGCCCCCATCAGACCATATATGAAGGAATCTGTACAGTTTCCTTCATATGTTCCTGAGCTCAGACTTCGACCCCGGCGCCCTGAACCCCGGCATCCTGGACCCGGGCCTCTTCAACCGCCCGCTCCCGGGCGACCTTGCCGGCGCTTCCCGGAACGGCCACCGAGGCCGCGGCCGTGACCGCGAGAACCGCGGCGGACACCGCGACCACGGCCCGAGCCGCGTCGACGAAGCCCGTCGGGGTGAGGGTCCCGCCCCACGTGGTGAACAGGGTGGTCGAGACCGCAATGCCGAGGGCCACGCCGACCTCTCGGAGCGTCGCGTTGGCGCCGCTCGCCTTCGCGTGGTCACGTTCGGTCAGCGTCGCGAGAAGCGCCGTCGAGAGCGGGGCGAACACGAGGCCCATCCCGATGCCCGCGAGGAGGAAGGGCGGCACGAGGGTCGCGTAGTCGACCGTGCGGGTCAGGACGAGCGCGATCCAGCCGAGGGCAGTGGCCTGCAGGACGAGTCCGGCGGCGATCGGCGGGCGGGCGCCGATCCGCGAGAGGAACAGCCCTGCCGTCGGCGCGACGACCATGGGCGCGAGCGTCCACGGCGCGGTCTTCCATGCCGCCTCGAGGGCCGTGTCTCCCTGCACGAGCTGGAGGAACTGGATGAGGATGAAGATCGCCCCGAACATCCCGAAGCTCATGCCGAACCCGAGAACGTTCGACGCCGTGAACGGCCGGTCCCGGAAGAGGCGCAGCGGCAGGAGCGGGGACTTCGCGCGCAGCTGCCAACCGAGGAACAGGGCCAGGAGCAGTCCGGCCGCGACGAGCCACGCGATGGTCTCGCCCGCGCCCCAACCGATCGACCCGCCGCGCATGATCCCGTAGACGAGGGCCACCGTAGCGCCGCTCCCGAGCACGGCGCCGAAGACGTCGAGGGCCTCGCGCTCGCCCCTCGCGTTCGGGAACACGAGCCGTGCGAAGGCGACGGCGAGCACGCCCGTCGGGACGTTGATCCAGAAGATCGCCTCCCACGGCCAGGCGCCCAGCACGAGGCCGCCCACGAGCGGCCCCACGGCGACGCCGAGGCCGGACACGCCGCCCCAGATGCCGATCGCGATGCCGCGCTTCTCGAGCGACACGGCGCCCGTGATGAGCGCAAGGGAGAGCGGGACGATTGCGGCGCCGCCGATCCCCTGGAGCGCGCGGGCCGCAATGAGCTGCCCGGGGTCCGAGCTCAGGGCGGCGAGCGCGGAAGACACGGTGAAGAGCGCGGTTCCGGCGAGGAAGACCGTGCGCCGGCCCAGGCGGTCGCCGAGGCCGGCCGCGAGGAGGATCGCGCCCGCGAACGCGAGCGTGTAGGCGTTGACCACCCACTGGAGCTCGTCGATCGAGGCGCCCAGGCTCGCGCGGATCGTGGGCAGGGCGTTGGTGACCACGAGGTTGTCGAGGGTGGCCATGAACATGGGCAGGGATGCGGCCGCAACGACGGCCCACACGGGGCGCGCGGAGCGAAGGCGGGCAGGGCCGGTGGGACCGGTCGGGCCGGCAGCGCGGGTGGGGCGGGAATTGAGGGAGACCATGACGACTCCTTGTGGACGCGGCGATGGGACTTCGAGCGAGGGGATGGCGATAAGTAATCGATCGATTACTAAAAGCCTAAGTAATCATCTGATAACATGTCAAGCATGGAAACCGACGAGGCTCCCCGGACCCGGATGCCCGCGGCGGAGCGGCGCGAGCTGATCCTCCGCGACGCGACCGCGGTGTTCGCCGCCAACGGCTACGGCGGGACCACGACGGACCTCGTCGCGAAGGCCGCCGGCGTGAGCCAGCCCTACGTGGTGCGCATGTTCGGCACGAAGGAGAAGCTCTTCCTCGCCGTCCTCGATCGGGCCTCGCGCGTGCTCGCGGAGGCATTCCGCGCCGCGATCCCCGGGCCCGACGGCGACGAGCGGCGCGAGCGCATGGGCATGGCCTACGTGGGGCTCATCGCCGAGCGTGGCCTGCACCAGGTGCTCATGCAGGCGTTCCTGCTCGGCGGCGATCCCGTGATCGGGCCCGAGGCCCGCGCGTGCTTCCTGCGCATCTGGCAGCTCGTGCGGGACGAGGCCGGGATGTCCGAGCAGGAGTCCCGCGACTTCTTCGCGGGCGGCATGCTCATCAACACGATCGTCGCGCTCCGGCTCGGGGATTCGCACGGCGTGGACCCCGAGATCGACACGATGTTCGGCGTCGCGTTCCCGTGCAGCTTCGACGTCTACAAGGACGTTCTGCCCACGGCGGACGAACCGTACTGATCGGCCCGCCGAGGGCCCCCGGCAAACCCGCTATGGTGAGTCCATGGTGTCGAAGTTCTTCGGCTCGCTCTTCGGCGGCGGGCGGGAACCCGAGCGGATCGTCGACGACGAGCTCCCCCGCACCCAGGCCGAGGAGCTCGAAGAGACGCGCGCCGCCCTCGCCGAACTCCGCAGCTCGATCCGCCGCGCGGGCGGCCTCTTGCCCACGCTCGCGTCCTCGCACATGCGCCAGATCGACGACGTGCTGCGGCTCCTCATCGATTACATCGCGGAGCACGGCGCGTCAACGGAGCAGCGCGTCCTCCTCCACGCGATCGCCTCCGACTACCTCCCCACGTCGCTGCGCGTCTACAAGGCCCTCCCACCCGAGACGCAGGCCGAGGGCACCCCCGAGACCGAGAAGCTTTTGGAGCAGCTCGACATCCTCCACGCGACGGTGCGCGACCTCGACCACCAGGTGCGCATCGGCGCGATCGCCGAGCTCAGCGCGCACGGCCGCTTCCTGCGCGACAAGTTCGACGTCGACGGCGTCCGCATCCAGGGCCAGCTCCCAACGGCAGAGCCCCAGAAGACCGGAACCCAGAAGTCCGAGCCCCAGAAGGGCGGCTCCCTATGAGCGCTTTTCCCGAGGGAGGGACCCTCGCGCTCACGGCGGGCGATCCGGGGCTCGCGGGCGTCATGGTCGGCATGGGCTGGACCGTCGAGCCCGGCGCGGGACCGCTCGCCGAACCTGTTGCCCTCGCGATTGTGTGCGGCGAGGACGGCCGAGCGCTCACCCCCGAGCACCTCGTGTTCTTCAATCAACTGACGACGGCGTCCCCCGGCATCGCGTTCTCCCTCGCCGAGGGGACGAAGCGCTCGGACGCAGAGCAGATCGACGTCGACTTCGGCGCGGTTCCCGAGGACGTCACGCGCATCGCGTTCGTCACGTACGTCGACCCCGAGGTCCGGGGCCCGGGCACGTTCGGGACCGTCCACGACGCGTACATCCGCGTGACCCGCCCGGACGGAACCGAGCTCGTGCGCTTCGACACCCCGCCGGCCAAGCCCGGGACGGCGAAGGCAGTGCTGTTCGGCGAGCTCTTCCGCGACGCGGGCGGCTGGGCCTTCCGTGCGCTGGGCCGGGGGTACGAGAACGGGCTCGCCGGCGTCGGCGCTGAGTTCGGGCTGGACGTGTGATGGCGGATCAGCACCCCGTCGACGTCCCGTACCTCACTCGCCGCATCAGGCCCGACGACGGCCTCACCCTTGAGCGGCCTGCCGGCGCCCCGGCGCCCGACTTCCCGCCCGAGTCGCGCCTCTACCCAGCCCCCGGCTTCGGAACGCGGGCGCTCTCGCCGCGTGACGCCGTCGTCCGCCTCAACCCGCGCCAGTCCGCGATCGGCTCGCTGTTCGTCACGGGCGCTCGCGGAGCGGCCTGGGAGGACGCCGCCCACGTGACCGGCGCGCAGAGCGTGCACCGCGAACAGATCGGAACGGTCGTGCCGACGTCAGGCGGTCGGCCCCTCGTGGGCTACGTCAACCGGGACGTCGTCGTGGCGCTGCGGCACGTGCGGCAGCTGCGGCGCGTCCTGTTCATCGCGGGCGGCGGCCCGCTCACGGTGCAGACGTTCGACGGCGCCGCGGCCGCCGTCGCGGGTTCGCTCGGCGAGGGGCGCCGCACGGTCCTCACGCTCACGCGCGTCGGCTCGGTACTGGAGCTACGCGCGGAGTCCGTGCCCGACGGCTGGGACGACGGCCAGATCTGGCGCGAGTTCGGCTTCTCGATGACGATCGGCCTCGGCCGCCGCTAACCCGGAACGGCGACCCCGAAGGCTGACCGCCGCCTAACCCACCGGGACCCGGCCCCACTCTTCGGCGAGCAGCCGGAAGCTGCGCTCGCGCAGCGCGGGATCGTGCGCGTAGCCCGTGAGGATCACCTCGTCGACCCCATAGGAGGCCGCGAACGTCCGCAGGAACTCGGCGGCTTCGGAGGGCGTGCCGACGGCCGAGACGCGGAGGGCGGACGTGGCCATCTCCTCCTCGTGCGGCGCCCAGTCCATCTCGCGCACGGGCGGCCGGATAGGCCCGCGCTGGCCCCGGCGGATCGCGAGGAACATCTGCTGGTGCGACGTGAAGAGGTATTCGGCCTCCTCGCGTGTCGGGGCGACCATGAGGTTCGCGCCCGCCATGACGTACGGCTCGGAGATCTGGGCCGTGGGCGCGGAGGGGTTGAACGACTGCCGGTACGTCCAGATCGCCTCGCTGAGCTGGAACGGCGCGAAGTGGCTCGCGGCCGCGTACGGGAGGCCGAGCTGGCCCGCGATGGCCGCGCCCGCCGTCGAGCTTCCGAGGACCCAGAGCGGCACGTTCGTGCCGCGGGCCACGGCGGCGTGCACTACGTAGGAGAGCTGGACCGATTCCGCGTCATCCTCCTGTTCGCCGAAGTACCACGCGAGGAGGCGGATGCTGCGCGCGAAGTGCTGTTCGTCGTCGTCCCTCGCGCCGCGCCGCAAAACCGCGGCGGTCCGCGGATCGGTGCCAGGTGCGCGCCCGAGGCCCAGGTCGATGCGCGGGCCGTACAGGTTCGCGAGCGTCCCGAAGGCCTCCGCGACCGCGAGCGGCGCATGGTTCGGGAGCATGACCCCGCCCGAGCCGACGCGAAGGGTCGAGGTGTTCGCGGCCGCGTTCGCGATGAGCAGGGCCGTCGCGTTGGAGGCGTGCGCCTCGGTGTTGTGGTGCTCGGCATACCAGAGCCGCTCGTAGCCGGCTTCCTCGACAATCTGGGCGAGACGCGTCGCGCTCGCGAAGGCGCCGGACACGTCCGAGCCCTGGACGACGGGGACGAGGTCGAGAACGGAGAGCGCAGTCACACGTGCGCCAACCTCGGGCCCCGCGACCTTGTTCCCCGAGGGCGAAAATGTGGCGTGCATCACTACCAATTCCTGCGGTCTGTCACGTTCGATAACGTCTCCATTGCTTTTCCACAACATCACCGTCACGTGGTTGAACTGCACCTCTGGACGTGCGGAACAATGGGGTGTGTTCGGGTCGACTCGCAGACTCCGGACGTTTCTCTCGACAATCTCTGGGGATGGGAGATGGCGTGAACGACGGACTTCTCGTGACGAACCTCGTGTACACCGGCACGCTCGTGATCGGCGGCCTCCTGCTGCTGATCGTGATCGTCTCTTTGGTCGGCACGATGCTCGTGGCAGGCGTCGCCCAGCTCGCCATCTCGATCGCCAAGCTCACCGTCAAGCTCGGTGCGAAGGTCTTCGTCTACCGCCCGGAGACGGTGGAGGCGCAGAGCAGCGCGTCTGAGCACGTGCGCAACGCCGTGGTCGCCAAGGCGGACGCGATCCTCGCCGCCGCCAAGACCGAGGCCGCAGAGGTTGCCGCCTCGGCGAAGTCCTCCGAGGCCGCCTCCGCCGCCGCGAAGCGCCTCCGCGAGGCCGCGAAGTCCGAGTCGGAGAAGGCCCCCGCGGCTCGCGCCAAGGCTGCCACCGACAAGGCCACGCTCACGCTCGCCTACTCCGATCGCACCGGCCCGTTCACGGGGACCCAGCCGCTCGTCAAGGCCGGCTGACCGCCCAGCAACTGGGCCTCCTGCTCGATCGCCCCGGACGGGACTCCGCGCGTTGCGGGGTCCCGTCCGGCCCGGTTGCGGGGTCCTCGTTCTAACAGCGACCCCACAACCGGGCGTCGGCGACCCCACAACGGAGTGCGTCAGTCCCTGACTGGGTTCACAGCCCGTCGATGATCGACGCGGTGGCCTCGAGGTACGCCTCCTGGGTCGCGGGGGCCAGGTTCTCGAAGATGATGTCCGCGCCGTCGTCGAGCGCCTCGTCGTAGGGGGCGACGACGATCTTCCGCACGTAGTGCCCGAAGTGCTCGCGGATGCGATGGAGGCGCTCCCCGTTGGCCGCAAGGCGCGTCTTGCGGTTCTTCGACGGGACGGGGGGCTGGGTCACGAGCAGCACCCCGCGGCTGAGCTTGTCCGCGAAGCCCATCTCGATGAGCGTGTCCACGGTCGCCGCGAGGGTCTTCGAGGAGTCTTCCTTGTTCATGGAGACGAGCACGATCTCGTCCGCGATCTCGACCGCGGCCTGCCACGTCGCGGCCGTCGACGCGTTGCCCGTGTCCACGAGCGCGAGGTGGTAGAACTGCCGGAGCACCGTGTGGAGCCGCACGAACGCGCCCCCGTCGATGACCTCCTTGTCCCCGGCCTGGTTCTGCGACGCGAGCACGTGGAACTTGTTCTCGCCCTGGGCCCGCACGAAGTTGACGAGTTCGTGCGCGTTCGCGGGATTCATGAAGCGATCGATGTTCGCGAGCAGGTCGATCGCGGTGTGGTCGTGGCCCGCGGAGAGCGCGCGATCGCCGAGCGTGCCCTTGTTCTCGTTGTTGTCCCACGCGAGCACGTTCCCGCCGCGGACCCGGCCGAGCGTCGCGGCCGTGAGGTAGCACGTGGTCGTCTTGGACGCGCCGCCCTTGAGGTTCACGAA
>NZ_JBKZWT010000148.1:0-8712 GCF_047759905.1 Sinomonas sp. G460-2
CACGCCGCGCCAGTCGAGGAGCCCCGTCTCGACCATCGCGTGCTGCACGACCGAGAGCGCGGTCTCAAGGCCCGTCATCCCCATCGCGGCCTGCGCCCACTCGCACTCCTTGTGCTCGCTCGGGTGCGGCGCATGGTCGGTGCCGACCACGTCGATCGTGCCGTCGGCGAGGGCGCCGCGGAGGGCCTCGACGTCCGACAGCGTGCGCAGGGGCGGGTTGACCTTGTAGACCGGGTCGTAGCTGCGCACGAGCTCGTCGGTGAGCCACAGGTGGTGCGGCGTGACCTCGGCCGTGACGTTGACGCCGCGGGACTTGGCCCAGCGGATGATCTCGACCGATCCGGCCGTCGACACGTGGCACACGTGCAGGCGCGAGCCGACGTGCTCGGCGAGGAGGACGTCGCGCGCGATGATGCTCTCCTCGGCGACCGCCGGCCACCCCGGAAGGCCGAGGACCGCGGACACGGCGCCCTCGTTCATCTGCGCCCCCGCCGTGAGCCGGGGCTCCTGCGCGTGCTGGGCCACGACGCCGTCGAACGCCTTGACGTATTCGAGCGCCCGCCGCATGAGCACCGGATCGTGGACGCAGAACCCGTCGTCGGAGAACATCCGAACCTGGGCAGCTGAGGCATGCATCGCCCCGAGCTCCGCAAGCCGCTCGCCCGCGAGGCCGACCGTGACCGCGCCGACCGGGCGCACGTCGACCCATCCCGCGCGCCGGCCCAGGCTGTGGAC
The DNA here is from genome assembly GCF_047759905.1 of Sinomonas sp. G460-2. Classification (NCBI taxonomy): domain Bacteria; kingdom Bacillati; phylum Actinomycetota; class Actinomycetes; order Micrococcales; family Micrococcaceae; genus Sinomonas; species Sinomonas sp. G460-2. Next base: position 736 of record NZ_JBKZWT010000148.1, read on the forward strand.
CTGCTCGACGACGCCCGCCGTGTCCGCGACCGGGTTGCTGTTCGCCATCGCGTGCACGGCAGTGTACCCGCCGAGCGCCGCGGCCCGCGTGCCGGTCTCGACAGTCTCCGCGTCCTCGCGGCCGGGTTCGCGCAGATGCGTGTGGACGTCCACGAGCCCGGGCAGCGCGACGAGGCCGTCCGCGTCCACGAGGGTCGCTCCGTTCGCGTCAAGCGCGGTGCCGACTGCCGCGATCCGGCCGCCCTCGATGAGGAGGTCGGCACGTTCGCCGCCGTAGAGGGCTGCTCCCCGGACGAGGTAGGCGGGGGCGGTCACTTCTTCGGTCATCGCGCAGACTCCTTCGCAGACATGAGCAAGTACAGGACGGCCATGCGCACGGACACGCCGTTAGCGACCTGGCGGAGCACCTGGGAGCGATCCGAATCGGCCGCGGCCGAGGAGATCTCGAGCCCTCGCACCATGGGGCCGGGGTGCAGGATCACGGTGTCCTTGAACTCCGGCTGGCTGAATCGTGCGAAACGTTCGTCGCCGAGCCCCCAGAGGCGCGAGTACTCGGCCGTCGAGGGGAAGAACGAGGCGTTCATGCGCTCGGCCTGGACACGCAGCATCATGACCGCGTCCGGCGCGTCCGCGAGGGCCTCGTCCAGGTCGTAGCTCACCTCGCACGGCCAGTGCTCGACGCCGAACGGGAGCAGCGTGGGCGGCGCGACGAGCGTGACCTTCGCGCCGAGCGTCGTGAGCAGCCACACGTTCGAACGCGCGACGCGCGAGTGCAGGATGTCCCCCACGATCACGACGCGCGCCCCGGCGAGGTCCGTCCCGGACGACGACGTCCCCGCCACGCGCGCGAGGTGGCGCCTCAGCGTGAACGCGTCGAGGAGGGCCTGAGTGGGGTGCTCGTGCGTGCCGTCACCCGCGTTGACGACCGCGGCGTCGATCCAGTCCGTGGTCGCGAGGCGGTGTGGCGCGCCGGATGCCGAGTGGCGGATGACGACGGCGTCCGCGCCGATCGCTTCGAGCGTCTGCGCCGTGTCCTTGAGCGACTCGCCCTTCGAGACCGACGAGCCCTTCGCGGCGAAGTTGATGACGTCCGCGGAGAGCCGCTTCGCGGCCGCCTCGAACGAGATCCGCGTGCGCGTCGAGTCCTCGAAGAAGAGGTTCACCACCGTCCGGCCCCGCAGGGCGGGCAGCTTCTTGACCTCTCGGTCGTTGACCGCGGCCATCTCCTCTGCCGTGTCGAGGATCTGGATCGCGTCTGCGGCCGTGAGGTCCTGGGTCGAGAGCAGGTGCTTCACGCGAATACCTCTCCATCCGTGCCGCCAGCGGGCGCCTCGATCGCGACGTGATCCTCGGTGAAGCCTTCACCTGAGTCGACCTCTGCCAGGCGGACGCGCACCTTCTCCGCGGCGGAGGTCGGCAGGTTCTTGCCCACGTGGTCGGCGCGGATGGGCAGCTCACGGTGGCCGCGGTCCACGAGGACGGCGAGCCGGACGATCCGCGGACGCCCGAGGTCCACGAGGGCGTCGAGTGCGGCGCGGATGGTGCGGCCCGAATACAGCACGTCATCGACGAGGATCACGACCTTGTCATCGATTCCCTGCCGCGGAACGAGCGTCCGGGCGGGCGGCCGAGTCGGCTGACGCGCTAGGTCGTCACGGAACATCGTGATGTCGAGCTGGCCCACGATCTGGTCCGGGTCGACGCCGGAATCGGCGGCCGCGAGCTTGTGGGCCAAGCGGAGCGCGAGCGGATATCCCCGGCGCGGAATGCCGAGGAGCACGATGTCCTGCGAACCCTTGTTGGCCTCGAGGATCTCGTGCGCAATGCGGGTCAGGGCGCGGTCGATATCCGCTGCGCTCAGGACGACGCGGCCCAACGGCGCGTGCGCCGGAGCGGCGGTCCCGGGCGTTCCCTTGTCTGCGGCAGCTGGTGCCAAGGCAGACCCCTTTCCCCGCCTCACGGGACGGAATTAAAAGGATGTGACGGCTGAACCGCCTTCAAAACTATCACAGGGGCGGACCGGGTGCGCCCGGCCCGGCCGCTAGCCTAAGAGCCATGACGAGCCAAGCGCCGCCTCCCGTAGATCCCGGGCCCGAGCCAGCCCCGCACGCCCCGGGGATCGCTCCGGGGGCCCCGACGCGCCGAACCCACGCCCCTGGCCTCACGGCCCTCCTGCTCGCGGGCAGCATTCTCGTGCTCGCGGGCCTCCTGCTCGTCGTCCCGTTCCTCGTCACGAACACCGGAAGCGGTGGTCTCGCCGTCGGGTTCGTGCTCTCGCTCGTTCCGCTCGCCGTCGTGCTCGGGGCTGTCGCCGTCGTCGACCGCTGGGAGCCCGAGCCCACGCGCCTGCTCATCTTCGCCTTCGCGTGGGGCGCGGTCGTCGCGGTGGCGACGACGACGCTCGTCCAGCCATTCTTTCTGGAGGTCTTCGGTCCGCGCCACGGCGGGCCCGACGACATGCGGCTCTTCCTCGCGACGGTCGAGGCGCCGTTCGTCGAGGAGACCGCGAAGGGCCTTGGCCTCCTGGTCCTGTTCCTCGCGGCCCGCAAGTACTTCGACGGCCCCGTGGACGGTGTGGTCTACGGCATGACGATCGCGGCGGGCTTCGCGTTCACGGAGAACATCCTCTACTTCGGCCGGGCCTACGCGGGCGGGCCGGGCTCCACAGCGACCCTCGTGGTCATGTTCATGCTGCGAGGCATCTTCTCCCCGTTCGCCCACGCGATGTTCACGGGCTCGCTCGGCGCCGTCATGGGATTCGCCGCGCGGCGCTGGAACGCCGGCCTCGGGATCGCGGCGTTCTTCGTGGGCCTCGTCCCGGCCATCCTGCTGCACCACCTGTGGAACAGCGGCGGCGATCAGTTCCTGCTCGTGTACGCGGCCGTCGAGGTGCCGCTGTTCGGCGCGGCGATCTCGGGCGTGTACCTCCTGCGAAGGGCCGACGCGCGGCTCACCCACCGGCGCCTCGCGGAATACGCGGCAGCGGGATGGTTCACCTCGCTCGAGGTCGACATGCTCGCGACCCCGCGCGGCCGCACCGCGGGCCTCCGCTGGGCCGCGTCGCGCGGGCGGCGCAACGAGATGCGCGCGTTCATCCGCGTTGCGACCGAACTCGCCTACACGCGCCAGCGCGCCGTGAGCGGGCGCGACCTCGCGGGCTATGTCCAAGCCGAGCAGGTGCTCCTGCGCGAAGCGGGCCGGCTCAGGGCCACCGTCGTGGCGCCCTGAACCGGCCCGCTTGCGTTTCGTGAGCCTCAGCCGTGCTCGCTTCAGGCCAGAAGCGTGGGCTTGAGCGTCTGGAGGGTTCCGAGGAGGCCGTTGACGAAGCCCGGCGAGTCGTCAGTCGACATGATGCGGGCGAGCGCGACGGCCTCGCTCACCGCGACGCCGTCCGGGACCTCGTCGTTGAACAGGAGTTCCCACGTGCCGATCCGGAGGATGATGCGGTCGACGGCGGGCATGCGCTCGAGCGTCCAGCCGCGCGCGTACGTCGTGAGGATCTCGTCGATCTGGACCTGCTTCGCGACGACGCCGGCCACGATCTCTTCCGTATAGGGGTTGATCTGCTGGTCCGTGCGCTCGACGCGCCGCTGAATGACCTCCGACGGCGCGACCGAGCGCTGCTCAGCCTCGAAGAGGATGTCGAGGGCCCGGCTCCGGGCCTTGCCGCGGGCACTCACTAGTCGTTGACACGTCCCAGGTAGTTGCCCTCGCGCGTATCGACCTTGACCCGGGTGCCGGTCTCGACGAAGAGCGGGACCTGGATCTCGTAGCCGGTCTCGAGCGTCGCGGGCTTGGTCCCGGCCGAGGAGCGGTCGCCCTGGAGGCCCGGCTCGGTGTACGTGATCTCGAGGACAACGCTCGGAGGAAGTTCGATGTAGAGCGGCGCGCCCTCGTGCAACGCGATGAGCACCGTCTGGTTCTCGAGCATGAAGTGCGCGGCGTCACCCACGGCCTCGGAAGCGATGTGGATCTGGTCGTAGTCCTCCGTGTCCATGAACACGAAGTCTGAGCCGTCCTTGTAGAGGTACTGGTAGTCGCGGCGGTCAACCGTCGCCGTGTCAATCTTCGTGCCGGCGTTGAACGTGCGGTCCACCACCTTGCCCGACGTGACGTTGCGCAGCTTCGTACGGACGAACGCGCCGCCCTTGCCCGGCTTGACGTGCTGGAACTCGATGACGTTCCACAGCTGTCCGTCGAGGTTGAGGACGGTCCCGTTCTTGATGTCGTTGGTCGTAGCCACGTATCCCTCTCTTATCACCTGCCGCGGTCACGGCACCTCGAGGAGGGCGCACGCGGAAATCCGGGGACCATTCTACCTGTGCGAACAGCCCGGTCGGCGCTGCCCGCATAGCGTGGGCGGCCGTGCGGCTCAGGAACCGCCGAAGCGCTCCTCGCGGGCGCGCCCGAGGGCGACCGTGCTCGAGTAGATGAGACTCGCGTCTGCCGACGCCGCGACGCGCAGCTCGAGGGCCTTCGTGAACGCGTCCTCAGCCGCGGCGAACTGGCCGCGCGAGAACTGGATCTTGCCGAGGTACTGGTGGACCATCGCCTCGCGCGGAGTGCCTTTGACCTCCGCGAGGATCTGCCGCGCACGCTCGAGCGCGCGGTCGTTGCGGTTCCCGAGCCGGAGGACGTCGAGCTCGAGCACCTTGAGCTGGAACGACTCGGGGTCGCGATACCGGGCCTCGACGATGAGCTCGGCGGCCTCGTTGACGTTCCCGCGCGCGAGCTCGACGACCGCGCGGTCCTCAAGGGAGCCGCTCGTCTCGAGTGCGGCTTGGCAGCGCTCTTCGTCGACGACGACGGCGTTGAGCGTCTCAGGATCGACGGCGATTCCCGGGAAGCCGGCGTCCGGCCACTCGCGGCGGTCGATCATCATGAGGCGATCTCCTGGTACGCGGCAAAGAGCAGCGACGTGTCCGGGACCTCGAGGATCCCTGGCTTCGCGACGCCGTCGAGCACCACGAAGCGCAGGAGATCACCGCGCGACTTCTTGTCGCGCCTCATGCCATCCAGGAGGGCCTGCCAGCGGTCGCCCCGGTACGAAGTCGGGAGTCCGAGAAGCTCAAGGACGTGCCGATGCCGGTCCGCGACCGCGTCGTCGAGCCGGCCCACGCTGCGCGCGAGCTCGGCGGCGAACATCATGCCGACGCTCACCGCCGCGCCGTGACGCCATTGGTAGCGCTCCGCGAGCTCGATCGCGTGCCCGAGCGTGTGCCCGTAGTTCAGGATCTCGCGCCGGCCGCTCTCCTTGAGGTCGGTCGAGACGACGTCCGCCTTGACCGCGATGGCGCGCTCGATGAGTTCGCGGACCGTGTCCGAGCTCGCGTCCGTCGCGCCGTCCGTGTCCCGCTCCACGAGGTCGAGGATCTCGGGGTCGGCGATGAACCCGCACTTGACCACCTCGGCGAGGCCCGAGACGAGCTCGTTGCGCGGCAACGTCGCGAGCGCGTCGAGGTCCGCGAGCACGGCCGCAGGAGGGTGGAAGGCGCCGACGAGGTTCTTGCCTTCGGCGGTGTTGATGCCTGTCTTGCCGCCCACGGCTGCGTCGACCATGCCGAGGAGGCTCGTGGGGAGGTGCACGACCCGGACGCCGCGGAGCCACGTGGCCGCGACGAAGCCGGCGACGTCGGTCACCGCTCCCCCGCCCACGGACACGATCGCGTCGGAGCGGGTGAAGTCGTTCTGGCCCAGGACCTGCCAGCAGAACGCGGCGACCTGGATGTGCTTGCCCTCTTCCGCGTCCGGGATCTCGGCCGTGAGGGCGGTAAACCCGTCCGCGGCGAGGGAGTCGCGCACAGCGTCGCCCGTGGCCCTGAGGGCGCGGGGATGGATCACGAGGACGCGCTTGACGCGCTCCCCGAGAATCGGGCCGAGGCGCGTCAGCAGCCCACGGCCCACCACGACGTCGTAGTTCTCGTTCGGCTGGGCCCCCGTGACCTTGATGACCGTTGCATTGCCCTCGGGCCTTGATTCACTGTCGACGCTCACGCGTCAGCTCCTTTGCGCTGAAGTGTCAGCCGGCCCGCGACGGCGCGGGCCACCTCTTCCGCGGTGCCGCCGCCCGCGGAGATGCGCAGCGTGGCCACCGATTCGTACACGGGCCGACGCCGCTCCATGAGTTCCCTCCAGCTCCGCTCGGCCTCCCCGTGGAGGAGCGGACGGTCCTCGCTGCCCACGAGGCGGGGCGCGACGTCTTCCCAGCGCACCTCAAGGTACACGACGTCGTTCCCTGAGAGCAGTTCGCGCGTGTCGTCGCGCAGCACGGCGCCGCCCCCGAGCGCGAGCACGAGTCCGCCGGGATGATCCTCAGCCAGCGCGGTCGCGACGGCCTGAGCCTCGAGGGCACGGAACCCCTCCTCGCCCTGGGCGGCGAAGATGTCAGGGATCGGCCCGTGCTCGGAGACCACCCGCACGTCGGTGTCGACGAACTCCGCACCCAGCAGCCGTGCCAGAGCGGCGCCGACCGAGGACTTGCCGGAGGCCATGGGGCCCATGAGGACCACCGCGCGCCCCGGGCCGAGGCGCGGTACGGAAGGGGTCATCGCGCGACCGAGTCCATGGCCGCCGGAATGCACTCGAGGAACGCGTCAAGGTTCCGCTTCGTCTCCGCCACGGAGTCGCCGCCGAACTTCTCGAGCACGGCCTGCGCGAGCACGAGCGCGACCATCGCCTCAGCCACGACGCCCGCCGCGGGCACGGCACACACGTCCGAGCGCTGGTGGTGGGCCTTCGCGGCCTCGCCGGTTGCGATGTCGATCGTGCCGAGCGCCCGCGGAACCGTCGCAATGGGCTTCATGGCGGCGCGGACTCGCAGCACGTCTCCGATGCTCATGCCGCCCTCGATCCCGCCAGCGCGGTTGGAGGTCCGCACGATCTTGCCGGACGGGTCGCGGACGATCTCATCGTGAGCCTGCGAGCCGCGGCGCGCAGCCGTGCGGAAGCCGTCCCCGACCTCGACGCCTTTGATGGCCTGAATGCCCATGAGCGCGCCCGCGAGGCGCGCGTCGAGCCGGCGGTCCCAGTGCACGTAGCTCCCGAGTCCGGGGGGAAGGCCGTAGGCGAGGACCTCGACGACGCCGCCGAGCGTCTCGCCCTCCTTGTGGGCGGCATCGACCTCCGCGACCATCGCCGCGGACGTCTCGGGGTCGAAGCATCGCAGCGGATCGGCGTCGAGCGCGTCGACGTCTGAGGGCAGCGGAAGCGGGGCGTCCTCGGGGGATGCGACGCCTGCGATCTGGGTCGTGTGGCTCACGAGCTCGATGCCGAGCTGGCGCAGGAAGTTCGAGGCGACGGTGCCGAGCGCCACGCGCGCGGCCGTCTCGCGCGCCGACGCCCGCTCGAGGACCGGGCGCGCCTCGTCAAAGCCGTACTTCTGCATGCCCGTGAAGTCGGCGTGGCCTGGACGCGGCCGCGTGAGCGGGGCGTTGCGCGCGAGGCCATCGAGCTCGGCGGCCTCGATGGGGTCGGCCGACATGACCTGCTCCCACTTGGGCCACTCGGTGTTGCCGACCTGGATCGCGACGGGGCCGCCCTGCGTGAGGCCGTGGCGCACGCCCCCCACGAGCGTCACCTCGTCCTGCTCGAACTTCATCCGAGCGCCGCGGCCATAGCCGAGGCGACGACGCGCGAGCGCGCGCCGCACGTCCTCGCTGTTCAGCTCGACGCCAGCCGGAAGCCCCTCGACAATGCCCACGAGTGCCGGACCATGCGACTCCCCGGCGGTCAACCAACGCAACATGCCATCCATCCTGCCACGTAGGCGGTCTACCTCGTGCGCCGCGGGAGCCCGACTGAGTCGCACATCACATCTATGACTTCGCGCGTGCGGGCATCCTCTCGGCCCGTGAACAGGACGATCTGTTCGACCGCCTGGTAGACGAGCATCTCGAGACCGTGCAGAACGGTCCCGCCTCGGCCTGCCCACGCTGCCGCGAGGGCGCTCGGCCACGGGTCGTAGGCGGCGTCAAGCAG
>NZ_JBKZWT010000149.1:0-8709 GCF_047759905.1 Sinomonas sp. G460-2
GCCCGCCGAACCCGACGCGCCGCTCGGCGGCAACAGCCTCCTCGAACGCCCGCTCCTTGGCCGCCGCGACCGGACCTTCTCGCGCCTTGCGCGACTCACGGGGCGCGGGGTCTCCGCCCACTCGCCCATCCTCGAGCCGCTTCTGCGGACTGTGCGCGCCAACAATCCGCGCGAAGACTTCGAGCTCATCACGCGCGCCTACGAGGTCGCCGAGCGCAGCCACCAGGGGCAGAAGCGCAAGAGCGGCGATCCGTACATCACCCATCCGGTAGCGGTCGCGACGATCCTCGCGGAGCTCGGCATGACGGGCACGACCCTCGCGGCGGCGCTCCTGCACGACACGGTGGAGGACACCTCCTACACCCTCGATCAGCTCCGCAAGGATTTTGGCCCCGAGGTCGCGATGCTCGTGGATGGGGTCACGAAGCTCGACAAGGTTCAGTTCGGCGACGCGGCGCAGGCTGAGACGGTCCGCAAGATGGTCGTCGCGATGGCCAAGGACATCCGCGTCCTCGTCATCAAGCTCGCCGACCGCCTGCACAACGCGAGGACATGGCGTTTCGTCTCGCCGGAGTCCTCGGCCCGCAAGGCGCGCGAGACGCTTGAGATCTTCGCCCCGCTGGCCCACCGGCTCGGCATGAACACGATCAAGTGGGAGCTCGAGGACCTCTCGTTCGCGGCGCTGTACCCGAAGGTGTACGAGGAGATCGTGCGGATGGTGGGCGCGCGCACCCCCGAGCGTGAGAAGCAGCTCGGCGTGATCCGGGACCAGATCGCGGAGGATCTCCGGTCCAGCAAGATCCGGGCCGAGGTGACGGGCCGCCCGAAGCATTACTACTCGATCTACCAGAAGATGATCGTCCGCCAGAAGGAATTCGACGACATCAACGACCTCATGGGCGTCCGCATCCTCGTGGACTCCGTGAGGGATTGCTATGCCGTTCTGGGCGCGATGCACGCGCGGTGGAACCCGCTTCCCGGGCGGTTCAAGGACTACATCGCCATGCCGAAGTTCAACATGTACCAGTCGCTGCACACGACGGTCATCGGGCCCAACGGCAGGCCGGTCGAGATCCAGATCCGGACGCATGAGATGCACCGGCGCGCCGAGTACGGCGTGGCGGCCCACTGGAAGTACAAGGACCAACCGAACCGGAACTCGCATGCGCCGGACGGCAGGGCCGCGGAGATGGGCTGGCTCCGGTCGCTCGTCGACTGGCAGCAGGAGACCTCTGACCCCGGCGAGTTCCTCGACTCGCTGCGCTTCGAGATCAACGCTCGCGAGGTTTTCGTCTTCACCCCCAAGGGCGAGGTCATGGCGTTGCCCGCGGGCTCGACACCGGTCGACTTCGCCTACGCGATCCACACCGAGGTGGGGCACCGGACCATCGGCGCGCGCGTCAACGGCAAGCTCGTCCCGCTCAACAGCGAACTCAACCACGGCGACGTCGTCGAGATCTTCACGTCGAAGGCGGAGGGCGCGGGGCCCAGTCAGGACTGGCAGAACTTCGTCAAGAGCGCCCGCGCCCGCAACAAGATCCGGCAGTGGTTCAGCAAGGGGCGGCGCGAGGAGGCTATCGACAAGGGCAAGGAGCTGCTCACGCGCGCAATGCGCAAGCAGAACCTCCCCCTTCAGCGCCTCCTGAGCCACGACGCGCTGCTCGCAGTCGCGCAGGAGTTCCGCTACCAGGACATCGCGGGGCTCTACGCGGGCATCGGCGACGGCCACGCTTCTGCACAGTCGGTGGTCGAGAAGCTCGTGGACAGTCTCGGCGGCGCTGCTGGCACGGCCGAGGACATCGCCGAGACGATCGCCGCGACCACGCCCGCGCCGCCGCGCTATTCGGATTCGGGCATCATCGTCAAGGGCGTCGACGACGTGTGGGTCAAACTCGCGCGATGTTGCACGCCCGTTCCGCCCGATCCGATCCTCGGATTCGTCACGCGTGGATCCGGAGTCTCGGTCCACCGCACCGACTGCACCAACGCCGCGGGACTCCGCGCGCAGCAGGACAGGATCGTCGAGGTCGAATGGGCCCCGACGCAGTCGAGCGTCTTCCTCGTCGAGATCCAGGTCGAGGCCCTCGATCGCAAGAGCCTCCTTTCGGACGTCACTCGGGTCCTCGCGGAGAACCACGTCAACATCCTCTCCGCCCACGTCCACACCTCGAGCGACCGGCTCGCGCTCTCCCGCTTCGCGTTCGAGATGGGCGATCCGAAGTACCTGAACCACGTCCTGAGCGCCGTCCGCCGCATCGACGGCGTGTTCGACGTCTACCGCACTACGGGGAACCGCCGCCGCACCTAGCATCACGCGGGCGCGGTCCGCGTCTCGCGGAGCAGGGTTGCGATGACTTCGCGGCCGCGTTGTTTGCGCGGCTGGCGGGGGAGTGCATCGAGTGCGCGTGCGACGAGCGACGGCGTGAGGCCGAGCCCGGGACGGCTGAGCAGCCTCCTGAGCGTCACCGAGGCGATCGGGGTCTCGCCATGCATCGAGAGGTCAACCGCGGTGCGCAGGGGACTCGTGACCAGGAGCGGCCCGAGTTCGATGATGTCGAAGTCGCCGAGCCATACCTCGTGCACGAGGACGCCGCGTGCCTTGCGGGCCGCGGAGAGCCGGCGCGGTGCCGGAACGAGCAACACGGGGAGGGGCGGCGCGGGCGCGCACCCGTAGATCCATGCCGCGGACTGGCGGCCGACGACCGTGCGCGCCCGGAGCCTAGGCTCGTAGACGGTCGCGAGGCCCGTTGCCCTCAGCTCGGGCGTGAGGGGAGCCGTCGCGGGCGCGTACGCATCGCCGACAAGCCGGCGAAGCACGCCGTCGTTCGTCATTGCCTGGAGCTCGGCAGGCGAGAAGGGGCGCCCTGGGGTGAGGATCGTGGTCGGCGAGGCCGACGGCGGGTTGGAGCGGCCGGGTGGGGAGTGCATAACCGCCATCCTTCCCCGAACCGGCGCGGCCCGGCGACCGCCGGGGCCCGCTTGTGGATAACCGCGAGGCCCCGCCGCCGCCCAAGAAGGGACGGCAACGGGGCCTCAGGTCTAGCGCGGGGCGCTTAGCCGAGCTCGCTCGCCGACTTCCGCAGCGTCTCGAGCCACGACTCGCGGGCCTCAAGCGCCTCACGCGCCTTGGCTGCCTCGCGGGCGTTGCCGGAGTTCTCCGCGGCGGCGAGATCGTCGCGAAGGCTCGCGATTGAGGCCTCGAGCTGCGAAAGGGCCGAGTCCGTGCGCGCCTGGATCTCAGGATCCGTGCGGCGCCAGTTCTCGTTCTCGGCGTGCTGGATCGCGTCCTCGACCTTCCGGAGCCCGGCCTCGATGCGACCCATGTCGCCGCGCGGGACCTTGCCCGCTTCCTCCCAGCGGTCGCGGACGGACTGGAGCGCCTTCTTGGCCGCCGCGACGTCCGTGATCGGAAGGATCTGCTGCGCTTCGGCCAGCAGGGCCTCCTTGACCGCCAGGTTCTCCGAGAACTCGCGGTCGATCGCCGCGTTGGTCGACTTGCGGGCCTCGAAGAAGACGTTCTGGGCGGCGCGGAAGCGAGCCCACAGTGCGTCGTCCTCCTTGCGGTTCGCGCGCGGCGCTGCCTTCCACTCGTCCATGAGGCGGCGGTACTCGCCCGCGGCGTAGCCCCACTCGGTCGAGGTCTGGAGTGCCTCGGCCTCGGCGATGAGGCTCTCCTTGACGGTCTTCGCGGCGGCGTTCGCGCTGTCGAGCTGCGAGAAGTACGCGCGGCGGTGCCGGTCGAACTGGGTGCGCGCGGCGCGGAATCTCTTCCACAGGGCGTCCTCGGCGGAGCGACCGAGGCGAAGGCCCGACTTCTGCGAGTTCTTCCATGCGTCGAACAGCTCGTTCATCCGCGCGCCGCTCGTCTTCCACTGCGTGCGCTGTGGGTCCTGGCCGGAGATCTCCTCGGCCTCGGCGACGATGGCCTCGCGGTTGGCGAGCTCCTCGGCCCGCGCCTTGTCGTGCGCCGCCTTCTGCTCCGCCTCGGCCTCGACGAGGGCCGCCTCCAGGGCGTCGAGGCGGGCCTCCGCGCCGAGTACGTCGCCGACCATCGCGCGCTCCGCGAGCTGGGCCCGCAGGTGGCCGGCCGCCTTGCGCACGTCACCCGCGGCTGCGTGCGACGTCACCCGCTGCTCGAGCAGGGCGATCTGGGCGAGCACGTCCTCGAACTTCCTTGCGAAGTACGCGAGGGCCTCGTCCTCGGAGACGCCCGGGTATTGCCCCACGGGGTGCTCCTCGCCGCCGATCGTCAGGAAGACGTGCCCGTCTCCCTCGACGCGGCTCCACTTGCGGGCTTCGTCGAGGTTGACCGGCGTGGCGGCCGGGGGAGCGGCGGGTGCAGCCGCCGGGGCGGCGGGAACGGGGCCCGGCTTCGCCTTGGCGAACGCCGCGGGAGAGGGGGCGGAGGGAACGGGCGCAGCCTCGGGAGCTGCAGTGTCGTCGGGTTTCTGACTTTCGGTCACCGCTAGAAGTTCTTTCGCTTGGTGTGGACTGGAGTGCGGGCGTGCCCGCTGCTTAGTTCAGTGTGAACGAGTCTATCGTGACTGGAGTCACGGGAGCCCCGTCATCTGCTGAGCTTCCGCCCGGGGCGACGCCCGCTGCGGCAATCTTTGAGACGGCGTCGAGGCCAGACGTGACATGGCCCACGACCGTGTAGCCGCCCGCCGAGTCATTGGGGAACGTCGAGTCCTTGTACGCGATGAAGAACTGCTGGCCGTTGCCGTACGCGTTGTTCGAGGTCCGGGCCACGGCGATCGTCCCCGCTGGATACTTCTGGTCCTTGGGCGTGTTCTCGAGCGGGCCCCACGTGTAGCTCGCGTCCGACTTGCCGTTCGCGTCCTCGGCGCCACACTGAAGGATCGCCGCCGTCGCGCTCGTGGTCAGCCGGTGGCACACGCGGCCCTTGAGCGTGCCTTGGTCGGCGAGGGACTTGAACACGGCTGCGGCCTGTGGGGCCGCGGTTCCGTCGATCTGGACGCCGAGCGTCGAGCTGTTGAGCACAAGGCTGCCGGTGAAGGTCTTCCCGGCGGCCGTGCTCGCGGCGGGGACGCCCGGGGCGTTGGTCTGCGCCGCGCTAGGGCTCGCGCTCGCGCTGGCGCTGGGGTTGTTGAGGCCTGCCTTGACCGCCTCATAGTCGGCGGCCGTCGGATTGGACGCGAACACCGTGCCCTGCAGGACGCCGGCGAGCGCGACGGCGACGACGACGGCGGCGGACGCGATGACGTTGTCCCGCCGTCGGCGGGCCTCGTGGCCTCGTCGCAGCTCCTGCTTGGCCTCCATGAGCTGCAAGCGACGGCGCGCCTCCTGGGCGTTGCGCTTCGACACGCGGACTGACCTCCCTGGCTACCGCATAAACTTGGGCATCAGCCAGTCTACGCACGCTGGCATTTTTTGCAGCGTCATCCTCACCACGCCGTCACCCTCTCAAGGAGCATTAACCCCATGGCACGTACCGCCTCGCTGTCCGGATTCCCCGAGTGGCTTCCGCAGGAGCGATTGGTGGAGCTCCACGTGCTCGACACGCTCAGGAGGACGTTCGAGCTCCACGGCTTCTCGTCGATCGAGACGCGGGCTGTCGAGACCGTGGGTCAGCTCTTGCGCAAGGGGGAGATCGACAAAGAGGTGTACGGCCTGAGCCGCCTCCAGGACGACGAGGACTCCGCGACGAAGTCGGACGCCAACGCCCTCGCCCTGCATTTCGACCTCACGGTTCCATTCGCGCGCTACGTGGTCGAGAACGCCGGCTACCTCGCGTTCCCGTTCCGCCGCTACCAGATCCAGAAGGTCTGGCGCGGCGAGCGCCCGCAGGAGGGCCGCGCCCGCGAGTTCACGCAGGCGGACATCGACGTCGTCGGCGACGGGACGCTCCCGTTCCGCTACGACGTCGAGCTCGCGCTCGTGATCGTGGAGGCGCTCTCCGCGCTTCCGATTCCGCCGTTCCGTCTGCGGGTCAACAACCGCAAGCTCGCCGAGGGCTTCTACCGCGGGATCGGTCTCACGGACACGGCCGGGGTGCTGCGCAGCATCGACAAGCTCGAGAAGGTCGGGCCCGAGCGTGTCGCGGAGCTCCTCCATGAGGAGCTCGGCGCGACCCCGGAACAGGCCAAGGCCGCGCTCGAGCTCGCCTCGATTCGCACCGAGGACACCTCGTTCGTGCAGCGGGTGCGCGATCTCGGCGTCGAGGACGAGCTCCTTGAAGAGGGCCTGGGCGAACTCGAGGAGGTCATCGCGGCGGCGTCGGCGGTGGCACCGGGCACGGTCATCGCGGACCTCAGCATCGCGCGTGGCCTGGACTACTACACCGGCACGGTCTACGAGACCGTCCTCGTGGGCCACGAGCACCTCGGCTCGATCTGCTCGGGCGGACGCTACGACGCGCTGGCCACGAAGGGGAACCGCAAGTTCCCGGGCGTGGGCCTCTCGGTCGGCGTCACCCGGCTCGTGAGCCGCATCCTGGCCGCCGATCTCGCCGTCGCCAGCCGCTCGGTGCCCACGGCCGTGCTCGTGGCCCTTTCCGACGACGCGTCGTGGGGCGCCGCACAGAGCGTCGCGGCACAGCTGCGCGGGCGCGGGATCGCGACCGAGGTCGCGGCGTCGGCGGAGAAGTTCGGCAAGCAGATCAAGTACGCGGACCGGCGCGGCATCCCGTTTGTGTGGTTCATGCACCACGACGGCGGGCACGAGGTCAAGGACATCCGTTCGGGCGAGCAACTCGCGGCGGACCCGGCCACGTGGATGCCGCCGGCCGAGGATGTCGTGCCTCAGATCCGCCCAGCCGCCCCCGCCGAGGCCTGAGGCCGAAGGCCGGCGGGTAGACTCTCAGGGAAATCCGACTTGTTTGAAGAGGAGCGTTGTGCTGCGCACACATGACCTCGGTTCTCTCCGTTCCGAGCACATTGGACAGACCGTCACCCTCGCGGGCTGGGTGGCCCGCCGCCGTGACCACGGCGGGGTGGCGTTCGTCGACCTTCGCGACGCCTCGGGCGTGGCCCAGGTCGTCGTGCGCGAAGAGGAGGTCTTCCACGGGCTCCGCAATGAGTTCGTGCTGCAGATCGAGGGCACGGTCGAGCGGCGTCCCGAGGGCAACGAGAACCCGCACCTCGCGACGGGCGAGATCGAGGTCATCGCCCAGAAGGTGACGCTGCTCAACAGCGCCGATCCGCTCCCGTTCCAAGTCGACGAGCACGTCGAGGTCGGCGAGGAGGCGCGCCTCCGCCACCGCTACCTGGACCTGCGCCGGCCCGGCCCCGCGCGGGCCATGCGTCTCCGTTCGGAGGCCAACCGCGTGGCGCGCGAGCTGCTCCACGACGAGGGGTTCATCGAGGTCGAGACGCCGACGCTCACGCGCTCGACCCCCGAGGGCGCGCGCGACTTCCTCGTCCCCGCGCGCCTCGCGCCGGGCTCGTGGTACGCGCTCCCGCAGTCGCCGCAGCTGTTCAAGCAGCTCCTCCAGGTCGGCGGAATCGAGAAGTACTACCAGATCGCCCGCTGCTACCGCGACGAGGACTTCCGCGCCGACCGCCAGCCGGAGTTCACCCAGCTCGACCTTGAGGCGAGCTTCGTGGACCAGGAGGACATCATTGCCCTCGGCGAGCGGATCGTCGCGGCCGTCTGGAAGCTCGCGGGCGTCGAGGTCCAGACGCCGATCCCGCGCATGACCTACGCGGAGGCGATGGCGAAGTACGGCTCCGACAAGCCGGACCTGCGCTTCGGGCTCGAGCTCACCGACCTGACCGAGTACTTCAAGGACACGACGTTCGGCGTGTTCAAGGCGCCCTACGTCGGCGCGGTGGTCATGCCGGGCGGCGCGTCGCAGGCGCGGCGCACCCTCGACGCGTGGCAGGAGTGGGCCAAGCAGCGCGGCGCCAAGGGGCTCGCCTACGTCCTGTTCAAGGAGGACGGCGAGCTCGCGGGCCCCGTGGCCAAGAACCTCACCGAGTCCGAGCGTGAAGGCCTCGCGGCCGCGGTCGGCGCCCAGCCCGGGGACTGCATCTTCTTCGCGGCGGGCGAGACGTCGTCGTCGCGCGCGCTGCTTGGCGCCGCGCGCGTCGAGATCGGGCACCGCACGGGGCTCATCGACCCCAACGGCTGGGCGTTCGTGTGGGTTGTCGACGCGCCGCTCTTCGAGTCGAGCGAATCGGCCGTCGCCTCAGGCGACGTCGCGCTCGGCTACTCGGCCTGGACGGCTGTGCACCACGCGTTCACGTCACCCAAGCCAGAGTTCATGGACTCGTTCGACATCGATCCGGGGAGCGCGCTCGCCTACGCGTACGACATCGTGTGCAACGGCAACGAGATCGGCGGCGGCTCGATCCGTATCCACCAGCGCGACGTCCAGGAACGCGTCTTCAAGGTCATGGGCATCGACCACGAGGCCGCGCAGGAGAAATTCGGCTTCCTCCTTGAGGGATTCAAGTACGGCGCCCCGCCGCACGGCGGCATCGCTTTCGGCTGGGACCGCGTGGTCGCCCTCCTCGCGGGCGTCGAGTCGATCCGTGAGGTCATCGCGTTCCCGAAGACCGGCAACGGCTACGACCCGCTCACGGCCGCGCCCGCGCCCATCACTCCTGAGCAGCGCAAGGAGGCCGGCGTGGACTTCAAGCCGGGCGACAAGGGCAAGGGCGCGGCAGCCGGCGCCTGAGCCCGGCGCACGCACGGGTCATGGAAGACTTGTTCGGGCTCGAGCCCTCAGGCGACGACGACGCCGAG
>NZ_JBKZWT010000015.1:0-35603 GCF_047759905.1 Sinomonas sp. G460-2
CTCCAACGATTTTCGGTTTGCTGGCCCGGTGAATAACAATCAAGCACGTCGTTGCGTCCTCTATGCCCGCCTCAGCGTCACCAAGGAAGAATCCGTCTCGATCGCGCGGCAGCTCCAGTCTTGCCGCCGATACGCCGAGGCCCGTGCCTGGGAGATCGTCGGCGAGTTCGTCGATGACGGCGTATCCGCGACCGCCAACCGTCCCGAGGAGCGTCAAGGCTGGAAATCACTGCTGGCCGCGCACGACTTCGATGCTGTGATCATCTGGAAGGTCGACCGGCTTGCCCGCCGCGTGCTCGATTTCCTCCACGCCGACGAGACCCTCCAGAAGCGCGGCGCAGGCCTTGTCGCGGTTGAAGACCCGATCGACATGACCAGCCCGCAGGGCCGCGCCTTCGCTGTGATGCTCGCCGTATTCGGCGAGATGGAGGCCGAGGCCATCCGGGCGCGTGTGCGTGCCGCCCGCGCTCAGTTGCTCAAGGACGGACGCTGGCCCGGCGGTGGCATCCCGTATGGCTACCAATCGGTTGCCAACCCCGATGGCCCCGGCCGGATCCTCGTTCAGGATCCCGAACGGGTCGGGTGGCTCGCCCAGGCAGTTGCTAGGGCACTCCGAGGCGAAACCGTGAACGCGATCGCGACCTGGCTCACTGACAGCGGCGCGCCCCTGCCCAGCCGCCCGCGCCAGCCCGAGCGCGGGCTCGGATGGAACCGGCAGACGATCGACGGTCTGCTGCGGAACCCGGTGCTCGCAGGGATGACGCCGCACAACCCCGGCCGGGCTAAGAGCGCGAAGCGCGTCGACCCTTTCGCCGTAGTGCGCGACGACCACGGGCACCCCGTGATCAACGAGTCCCTCGCCGTGATCGCAGCCGAGGAGTTTGCCGCCTTGCAGCACATGCTCGACGCTCGCACCGCGCCCCAGACACGCAAACAGGGCGAGCGTCAGCAGACCAGTGCATTCCTATCGCGCGTCGTTCGCTGTGCCGACTGCACGGTCTATCTGTGCCGCGGGACCAACCAGAAGCGCCCGATGCTCTATTGCCCTGCCTGTCGGCAGACGATCGGCCGTACAGCCCTCGATCCTTACCTGGAGGAGCGCCTGCTGACCGAGCGCGCGGCGGAGCTTGCCGGCAGCATTTCCGTCGAGGAGGCGTGGGCGCGTGCCGGTCGCGACGAGAAGGCGCGCCGTGCGGTGCTGATGTCGCAACTGAAGAGTCTGCACATCCGCCGCGGCGTGGTGGGCCGATACTTCGACGAGGATCGGGTGCTGCTCACCTGGCGTTCACCGGAGCAATAGCTGCAGCACGACCGGGGTCCTTCCGCGAATCGACAGGGTGTGCCTTGATGGTGCTGCGGAATCATGAGGAGTTGATGCTTCGTCCTTGACTCTGAGAGTGTCTTCGCCGTCGGACGTCGGTCGTCTGCGGCAGACTGAACCTCATGACGAACAGCAGCGGGGCGGCGGCGCCTGCGGACTCGGGCTACGCCCTCAACTACCCGACCGACGGGACGTCGCTCGCGGTTCGCGAGAATCTCGTGGACATCCTGGAGCGCGAGCTGCTGGGGCCGATCAACGGCGACGAGGAGCTGCTGCCGTTCAGCCCGCGCCAGCAGTATCTGGTGGGGCTCATCGCGCCAGTGAAGCTGACGAACACGTCCGGCTCGGCACTCGAACAGGACGACGCCTACGACCTGACAGAGGTGCGTCTTGACGCCGATGGCGCGAGCGAGGGACGCGGTGTGCCGACGGCCGCCGCGGACGACGGTGAAGCGGACACTGAGGAGGATGACGCCGAGGATCGGGCGCCGAAGCAGGGGCTGATGATTCCCGCGTCGATGGGGCTGCGCTTCCAGGTGCCAGCCGAGCTCGCTTCCTTCGACGTGAGAGCTTCCTGGGGGACTTACGAGACGATTCAGACCGACGAGGTCTCCAAGACCGGGCGCCCGGTGCGGAAGTACCAGCGCACGCCGGTCGAAGAGGTCCGGACCATCGCTCTGGCGGACTTGGCGCCCGGCCACACGGCAACGGTCGTGCTGCGGGATGCTGTCTGCCTGCGGATCGACCGGTACGAAGATCCGGACTACGGGCGTGTGCTGGTGGAGATCGCGCTCTGCAACGACCGGGAGACGCCGCTGCCGATCCCGTCGAACATGTGGATGTTCCAGACGAAGATTCTCATCGACGCGGGCGGCGCCGAGGTGTTCCTACCGGTGCGCGACGTGCTGGAGCAAGCGTGGTCGGAGCACGACGAGGAAGTGTGTCGTCTCGACCTTCAGTACAAGGACCGCCTGGAGTTCGCGATCGGGCGCACCTGCTCGGCGAACTGGGTCGCGCGCAGGGGGTCGCGGCGAGCAACGTCGGTGTCGACGACCTGGCTGCCGACCGCGGAGACGCCGCAGACCCGGGCCGGCGAGGTCGAGGGCGCGACCCTGTCGATGGAGGCGCTCGCGGCGGCCACATCCGATGAGCTGCGGGCAGGGCTTGCGCCCCTCGTATCCGGCTACGGCGAGTGGCTCGACCGGGAGACCGCCGTGGCGGCCGAGCTGCCGGAGCACTTGCGGGAGACCGCCGAGATCGTGCTGGTCGCGGCGCGGCAGGCGCACAAGCGGCTCGTCGAGGGGCTCGACTTCGTTGCCTCCGACGAGACCGGGATGCAGTGCTTCCGGTTCATGAACCGCGTGATGCGCGACCAGCGCATCGCGTCGCAGGTCGCCGAGATGCGTAAGGCGGACTCTGCGCTCACGATAGCCGCGGCGCGCCTAGACCTCGAAGCGGCCGAGGCCAACAGGAAGCCCGTCGCATCATGGCGTCCATTCCAGCTCGCGTTCATCCTGATGCAGCTCGGCGCGCTCACCGACCCGACGGCGAAGCTGCGCAGCAGCGAGAACTTCTCGAAGGTCGAGCTGCTGTTCTTCCCGACCGGCGGTGGCAAGACCGAGGCGTACTTGGGGCTTGCCGCCTACACGTTCGCGATCCGCCGACGACAGGCACTTGTGCACTCCACTGAAGGGCCCTTGAACGGCGGCGACGGCGTCGCCGTGCTCATGCGCTACACGCTGCGCTTGCTCACCGCGCAACAATTCCAGCGCGCGACCGCTCTCGTGTGCGCGGCCGAGCTGGCCCGCCGCGAAGATGAGGCGACCTGGGGGTCTGAGCCGTTCCGGATCGGCTTGTGGGTTGGCACCGACGTGAGCCCGAAGCGTTTCGAGGAGGCTGACGAGCAGCTCAAGAAGGTCAACGACGGCGCCTCGCACCGCCTGACTGTGCTCCAGATTCAGCGCTGCCCCTGGTGCGGCACGGAGATCACGCCCACGAACGTTAAGGGCGACCCGACCTCGCGTCGGGTGTTCGTGCATTGCGGCGACGAGCTGGGCAGGTGCCCGTTCTCCAAGGGCGGTGGCGTGTCCGAGGGGCTGCCAGTGCTCACCATCGACGAGGAGATCTACCGGCTCACCCCGGCGTTCGTCATCGCGACGGTCGACAAGTTCGCCCGGCTCGCCCGCGAAGGAGAGGCGGCGTCGCTGTTCGGGTTTGTGAGCAAACGGTGCGGGAGACACGGGTACGTGCATCCCGACTACACGGCGTGCACCGTCGGCTCGCACCCGGCCAACAACAGCCACCCTGCGGCGACCGTGGTGGCGGTGGACCGGCTGCGACCCCCGGATCTGATCATCCAGGACGAGCTTCACCTGATCACCGGAGCGCTCGGCACAGCGGTGGGACTGTTCGAGGTCACGGTCGCGACGCTCTGCTCGTGGGAGACCCCCGAAGGCAAGCCGGTCAAGCCACTCATCGTCGCCTCCACGGCGACCGTGCGGAACGCAGTGGAGCAGGTGCGACAGCTCTACGGCCGCAAGGTGGAGATCTTCCCGCCGCAGGTGCTCGACGTGGGGGACACCTTCTTCTCGCGCGAGGTAGAAACCTCGAAGGAGAACCCCGGGCGGCGCTACATCGGGGTGAGCGCGCAGGGGGTGCGCTTGTCAAGCGCGGAGATCCGGCTGGCCGAGATCCTGCTGCTGGCCGGGCAGTTGTTGTTCGACCGGACCGGCGGCGAGGCCGATCCGTACATGACGCTCGTCGGCTACTTCAATGCGACGCGAGAACTTGCGGGCATGCGCCGGTACGTGGATGACGACGTGACCGGCCGTGTGCGCCGTCCGCGGCAGGACTCGGGGTTCCCCGTCAGGTCTGGCACGAACTTCGGCATCCTAAACGTCGCCGAGCTGACCTCCCGCATCTCGGGTGCCGACATCGGCAAGACCCTCGACAAGCTCGGCATCGAGTTCGACCCAGATTTCGATACCACCGTCTCGATCCGCGCCCGCGTCGCCGCGTCGCGGGCCAAAGAGACCGTACCGCAACGCGATGGGGAGGCGCCTTTCGACGTCGTGCTCGCAACCTCGATGCTCCAGGTCGGCGTCGACGTGCAGCGCCTCGGGCTGATGCTCGTGGTCGGACAGCCGAAGAACACCGCCGAGTACATCCAGGCTTCATCGCGCGTCGGCCGCGACGCCACACGGCCAGGACTCGTCGTGTCGTTGGGGAACTGGGCCAGACCGCGTGATCTGGCCCACTACGAACAGTTCCGGCACTACCACGAGACCTTCTACAAGCAGGTCGAAGCGCTGTCGGTCACTCCGTTCTCGCCGACCTCCCTGGAACGCGGCATCGACGGCCTGCTCGTCAGCGCCGTGCGCGTCGCTCAGGCGACCGCAACGGACAGCCTCTCGCCCGAACGGCAGGCTTGGAAGATCGCCTCGGAGTACTCGGCGGTCGCCGCTCTCATCGAGCGGCTGAAGGCGCGCATCCTCGCTGCATCCCAGGACGACGACCTGACCAAACGCGCCAGCGACCTGCTCGTCAACCGATTGGACCGCTGGTGCAGTCGCGCCGACTACGCCGCTGAGCTGCACAAGACCCTCGTGTACGAGCGCACCGGCGACGGCGACAAGTACCTGCCGTTGGTCATTAGCCCGGAGAACCAGCGGGCGAAGGCGGGCAGCTCCGCCGAGGCGCCGTTCGTGATCGCGAACTCGATGCGCGAAGTGCAGCCAGAGATCAACATCCTGGTCTCGCCCATCCCGGACAAGCTCTACGCGAGAAGCCCGGCAGGCATCGACGACTGGGCACTGCCGGTCGGGGAGGATTACTGATGACTGACATTGCAGCACTGCTGCTGCCCGACAACGACGATTCCCTCGACCCCCTCGGCGACGCAGAGAAGGGCGAGGCGAAGAACCGCGCCAAGGTCGGCTCCGCCCGCCCCTCTTCGCTGCTATACACCTACGGCCCCGGCGCAATCATGGACCTGCCGGGCTTCTCCGTAATGCCCGCCGGCCTCGACGACTGGGACCCGATCTGGAAGCGCCGCGAGGTCATCCCGACGATCCTCGAACCGCGCCTGCTTAACGTCGTACGCCTTCACCTCGGCCCGCAGGTCGACGCGCTGCGGCCGTTCCCATGGCAGCCGAAGAAGGGCTCAAAATCGACGGAGGGCTCTGACCTCGGCCTGCCGGCACGGGTGTTCCCCCAATGGCTACGCTGCACCCGATGCCACTACCTCGGACCGCTGCCGCGGTTCGCGTACACGAACACACACCCTTTCCGGCCCGACCTCGCGCAGTTCACCCACAAGTGCGCGACCGGTGGCAAGAAGAGCGGCAGCCCGGCCGTCCCCGCGCAACACCTGCTCACATGCACCAACGGGCACCTAGACGAGTTCCCGTACGAGCGGTGGGTGCACAACGGCAGGAAATGCCCCGCGGCCCAGACCCCCGAGCTGAAGATGTTTGACGCCAACGTAGGCAAGAGTGTGGGCTCCACAATCGAATGCCAGGCCTGCAAGGCGCGACGTGGCATGGCTGAGGCGATGGGAGCGGTCGGCCGGGAGAAGCTGCCGCAGATCTGCCGGGGCCGCCATCCGCACCTCGGCGCGTTCTTCCCCGGCTGCGAGGCTCGACCCGCGCTGATTATGATGGGCGCCTCGAACCTCTGGTTCGCGTCGACCCAGAGCATCATCGTCATGCCGCGCACCGACGCTGAGAACCAAGAAGCCCTTGCCGACCAGCTGCGGGTCGAGCTGGGCGTGGAAAAGATCGCCAAGTACGCCGGCAATCCCGACTTCATCCGTGACCTCGCCGAGGGCAAGGTCGACCTCGACGGCGTGACGGATGCCGACCTTGCCAGCGCCGTAGCCGATGTCCTCGCGCCGCCCGAGTCCGAAGAGGCTCGCGAGGAGCGCCGCGCCAACTGGGACCCAATCGAGTTGCTTATCCCTGAATGGCGTTACCTCCAGAAGCCCTCGCTGTTCCCCGAGCAGCAGAACAACACCGGGCTCATGGTCACCGAGAAGCAGCGCGGCCCCGACCTGCACCCGCACATCGCCCGCGTCGTGGGAGTCAATCGGATGAAGCGCGTCAACGCGGTCCTCGGCTTCACCCGCCTCGACGAGATGGATCGCGTCAACGACCTCGCCTCACGCGTGGTGTACCTCACGCGCAACGGCAAGCCGACCTGGGTGCCCGCGACGGAAGACCGTGGCGAGGGCATCTTCCTCCAACTCGACCTCGACGCTGTCGCCCAGTGGGAGAAGTCCACCGAGAAGACGCTGTTGTGGAACGCGCACATCGAAGCACACCGCCGCAACTTTGCACGGCGATTCTCCGAGACCGCAGCTGCCGTCAACCCCGACACCCGACTGCCTGGGCCGCGGTACTGGCTTGTTCACACGCTGTCGCACATTCTCATCCGCGAGATGGCGATGTACTCCGGCTACGGCGCGGCCAGCCTCGCCGAACGCATCTACGCTTGGGACGAGGCCCCGGGGCGCGCCGCCGCCGCCGGGTTGCTGATCTGCACCACCGCATCCGACAGCGAAGGTACGCTCGGCGGACTCGTTGCCCTGTCGGAGCCCCCGAAGCTCCAGGGCATCGTGCTTTCCGCGCTGCGGCGAGCCGCGCGCTGCTCCTCGGACCCGGTGTGCGCCCAGCGCACCCCGGGGGACCCGGAGGACTTCCTGCACGGCGCGGCCTGCCATACCTGCTGCTTCGCATCCGAGACTTCCTGCGAGAAGGCGAATCGCTTCCTCGACCGCCGGTTCCTCCTCGACCTCCCGACATCGAACGGCTCGACGGTGCCGGGATTCTTCGGCAGCATCCATGGCCTCTGACCCGCTGGCCGAACTCGGAAAGCTCCTTACAGCCACAGAAGCCGAACGGCTCGCCATCCAGATTGAAGGAGGCGAGTACACTGTCTCGGCGCTCGCCGAGATCGCTGTCGCGCGCCGCGAGCCAGTCAAGATCCTGCTCGCCGCCGCCAGGCTCGGACACGCAGACCCTGACCGCACCGTCAGCGTGCTGCGGGCGATTGCCGGGGCAAAGACCGTGCTGCGCGAACTGACCCCTGTTTGGACCATGCCCGGCCACGAGGCGAACACCGGCCACCTCACCAGCGAGTTTCACCGCATCGTCCTCAACGCACGCCAATCCGTTACCGCCGCGACCTACAACTTCCAGGACACCTCCCGGATGTGGAAGGCGCTTAAGGAAGCCTCCGAACAGCCCGGCGTCGTCGTCACCGTCTACATGGACGCCGTGGTCGCCGACGTCGTCACCGTCAGGGCGCAGCTCCCCCGAGCCACCGTCTACCGCTCCGCCACGCTCGCGAACGGGAAAACGGTGGTCAGCCACGCAAAGTTCATCGTGGTCGACCACGAGTTGCTCCTGATCACCAGCGCCAACTTCAGTTACTCGGCCGAAAACCGCAACGTGGAGTTCGGCATCCTCGTCCGCGATTCAGCCCTCGCAGAAACTGTCGAACGCACGATGCGCGACCAACACGGCTCGCTCTACGAACTCGTGCAGCAGCGGGGCTGATTGCCCCAGCCCATCGAATCCAGCCCCAACTGAATGTGTTATGACTCAGGACATCGGTGACACTCGTACATCAGGACATCGGTGACAGTTCCGGGGTTCTTCGTGGTGACATTTCAACCGTTGTGATGGAGGGTGCAGAAGAATAGCGATCCCGTTGATCCTCGTGTCCGTCTCGCGATCGCCCGGTGGCCTGACGACGCCCCGCGTGGGTCGGTGACGACGTTCTGCCTCGAGCACGACATCTCCCGCAAGACGTTCTACGCCCTCCGCGCGCGAGCCCGCGACGAGGGGCAGGCCGCGGTACTGAAGCCGCGTTCACGCCGCCCGAAGACGAGCCCCAGCCGGATCACCGACGAGGCATCGCAGCGCTGGATCACGGGCCAAAAGCGTGCACGACAAGATGATCGCCCTCGGCCTGATAGCACCGTCGGTCGGGTCGCTGGCGCGGATCTTCCGGCAGGCCGGCGTCGCCCGAGCAGAGCCACGGAAGAAGCCCCGCGCCTCCTACCGCCGGTTCGTCTACCCGGCGCCGAACGCGTGCTGGCAGCTCGACGCCACCGAGTACGTCCTCGCGCACGGGCGCGAGTGCGTGATCTTCCAGCTGGAGGACGACCACTCCCGTCTCGCCGTCGCCTCCCACGCCACCGGGGAGACCAGCGCGGACGCGATCGTCGTCATGCGCAAGGGCATCGAGAAGCGGGGCGTCCCGCAACGGCTCCTGACCATGGGCTGCGATGAACCCCGCCCGCCGGGGCTGGGAAGGCCAGCTCGCCGCCTACGCGGGAGCGCTCGGGGTGGAGATGATCACCGGCAAGCCCTACAAGCCGACCACGCAAGGCAAGAACGAACGCTTCCACCAGACCCGGTTCCGCTGGCTCGACAAGCAGCCCATCGCTGAGACGATAGCGCAGCTGCAGGAGCAGGTCGACGAATTCGACCTCATCTACAACACCGAGCGCCCTCACCAGGGCCTGCCCGGACGAGTCACCCCGCAGCGTGCTTGGGACGCAACCCCGGTCGCCGAACCACCCCGGCCCCGGCCGGTGCCGCCCCGCCCTGTTCTCCTCCACCCCGCGGTGAAGCGCCCGGCACAGCCCTCGACTTCGAGAACATGCGGGCCGCGAGAGTCAAGAGCAGCGGGGTGATCGCGGTGAAGGGCGTCACCTATCAGATCGCCCGCGAGCTGGCGGGAGAGAAGGTCTACGTCGCCACCTCGGACGAGGGCGTCGCCTTCTACGATCAGGGCGGCGAGCTCCTCATCGAAGCACCCCTGGCCGGCACCGGGCACCAAGCACGTCAGCAACGGCCGGCCCCGCGGCTCCGGCGCGTCCCGTCCCGAAGACATCCGAGACGTCATCCGCAGCACCGGCACCCCGCCCGGCGAATACCATCGCACCGTCCGCGCCGACGGGCGGGTCAGCATCCGCAACGTCGTCTACTGGCTCGGCCAGAAGCACGTCGGGCGTCGCGTCCACGCCGTCGTCGACGTCGAGACCGTTGCCTTCTGCGATGCGGACACCGGAGAGATCATCGCCGAGCACCCCATCCCCGACCCCGGCACCAAGCACGTCGGATACCGCCGCTACGCCCGCAAACTCCCGACCTTCGAGCCCAGCGGCCCAGACCCCGAACTGTCACCGATGTCCTGATACAGAACTGTCACCAGTGTCCTGAGACATCACAGCCTCTTCTGAATGGACGCATGCTACCGCCGGTAGGTCCTGCGCACCTGTCTCTCACAGAGGTGAGGGAGGCGGGCGTGAGGGGCGGTGTGACACTGTTCCGCGGGGACGGCGCGGCCGCGCGCCGGTACGTCGAGTCCGATCGCTCGCGCGCCGACGACTACTACCTCGGCGAGGGGACCGTGGCCGAGTTCGTTCAGCTCGACCGCGACGGCGAGGTCATGGCGATCCGTGACCTGGCCCCGGAGGCGTACGCGGCGTGGGTCGACTGGGCGCACCCGATCACCGGGGAACAGCTGGGCATCCCGCGCCGGGCGGGCGATGGCCGTCTGAGATCGCCGCGCTTCGCGGAGATGGTGGTCAACGCCCCGAAGTCCCTTTCCATCGCCGCGGCCCTGCATCCCGAGGTGTCAGCTGCGCTTGATGCGGCGCAGCAGGACGCCGCCGCCGAGATCCGACGTTGGCTCGCCCGGCATTCGGTGACACGGGTCGGGGCACGCGGGGCGCAGGAGGTTGTGCCGGTCGAGGAACTGCACACGGTCGCGGTCGCGCACCGCACGAGCCGCGCAGGGGATCCGCACCGGCACATCCACCTCCAGATCGGCGCCCGCGTGCGGGCGGCCGGTGCGTGGCGTGCCCTCGACACGGCGGCACTGTTCGCGCAGCAGGGCGCGATCCGAGCGCTCGGCACGGCGGTGATCGCGGCACATCCTGTGCTGGCCGAGGTGCTCGACCGGCACGGGCTGACACTGGATCCGGTCACCGGCGAGGTCGGCGAACTGCGGCCGTTCAACGCGGTGATGAGCAAGCGGGCCGCGCAGGTGGAGCGCAACCTCGACCGACTGACCACCGAGTGGGAGGCCGCGCACCCCGGCGAGACACCCGGGCCGGTGGTCACGGCGCGGTTGCAGGCGAAGGCCTGGGCGCACGGGCGGCCCGCGAAGAAGCCGACCAGCCTCGCCGAGGAGGCGGCCTGGATCGCCGAACTGCGGGAGGGTGGATACGACCCCGCAACCCTGAAGCGATCGGCATTGCCCATGGTGGTTGCGCTCGATGACATCTCCGTCGAGGAGATTGCATCCCGCGCCCTCGACCGCTGCGCCGCTCGCGCCTCCGCATGGACCATGCACACGGTCGCCGAGCACATCACGCACCTGGTGACCGAGTACGGGGTGCGCGCAGCCGGGGAGGAGCTGGGGGAGTTCGTCGCTCTCGCGACCCGACTCGCTCTGGAGGACTGCCTCTCGCTCCTTCCGCCCGGCGCACCCGCACCGGAGCACGTCGCACACCTCACCAGCGTGACCGTGATCGGAGCCGAGACCAGGCTCCGCGACCTCCTCGCCGCCCGCGCCAAAGACGCCGAGCCCGAGCACCCCGGCCTCGGTGGCCTCGCCCAGGCGGACGGCCTGGACACCGACCAGCGCGAGGCAGCCGCGGCCGTTGCATCGGCGGATCCGCTCGTCGTGGTCGAGGGCGCCGCCGGTGCGGGGAAGACGACGATGCTCGCCGCCGCGATCGCGGCCTCCGAACGCGAAGGGCGCCGGGTGCGCGTGGTCGCCCCGACGAATAAGGCCGCACAGGTCGCGGCCGAGGAACTCGGCGTGCCCGCAGACTCGGTCGCGGCCCTCGTGCACGCTCACGGCTGGCGATGGAACGACGACGGCGTCTGGACTCGCCTCGCCCGCGGGGCAATCGACCCCGAGACCGGACGCGCCTGCGACGGCCCGCCCGCCGACGCGCGGATCGGCCGTGGCGAGCGGATCGTGGTCGACGAGGCCGGGATGCTCGACCAGGACACTGCGCTCGCCCTGTTCACCCTCGCCATGGAGTCGGGAGCGAGCGTCGCGCTGGTTGGCGACCGTGCGCAGCTCCCCGCCGTCGGCCGTGGGGGAGTGCTCGACATGGCCGCGCAGATCCGCGGCCGCACATGGCAGATGACCAGCGTGCACCGCTTCGCCGATCCCGCCTACGCCGACCTCACACTCGCGATGCGCGACGGCAGCGACCCAGGCGCCGTGTTCGATCAGCTCACGGCACTCGGTCTCGTCCGGATCCATGCGAGCACGGACGACGCCCAGACGGACCTCGCCGGCACCGCCCGCGACGGCGACGCGATCACCATCGCGACCATCGAGGAAGCCACCGCCCTGAACGAGCGCATCCGCGCCCGCCGAGTCGAGCAGGGCGTCGTCGACGGCGCCCGCACGGCCACGGGCAGCGACGGCCTGAGCATCGGATCGGGCGACCTGATCCAGACCCGACGCAACGACGCCCGGCTCGGCGTCGCCAACCGGCAGATCTGGACCGTGCAGCAGGTCGACGCCGACGGATCGCTGTGGGTGCGCGAGGCCGGCAGCGGTCGAAGGCGCAACACAAGTGTCCGCCTCCCCGCCGACTACGTGGCAGAGCACGCCCACCTCTCCTATGCGGCGACCGCCTACGGTGTCCAGGGCACGACCGCCACGGCGTCGCACACGCTGCTCACCGACCAAACAAGCGCGGCGGCCGTCTACGTCGGTATGACCCGCGGCCGCCAGACGAACCTGCTGCACGTCGTCGCCGAGAACCTCGCCGATACACGGGAACAGTTCGTCGCCGCGATGGAACGCGACCGCGCAGACCGGGGGCTCACCGAGGCGACAGAGCGCGCCCGAGAAGCCGTCACGGACCTCGTCGCGGATGGCCCAGTCGCGCTCGTGAACGCTGAGTGCGCCCGGCTCCGTGAACGGGCCGAGCACGCCGAGCGGGAAGCAGCACGATGGGAGAGGGCCCTGGCTGTCCTGGCTCGGCAGGTCCACCAGCACGACACTGAGCAGGAGCGCCAGGAGCAGATTGTCAACGCAGCCGGCGCTCGCGTCGCCAGGGCTCTCGCCCAGGCGGTGCCACCGTTGGTTCAGCAGGCCACGACGGACGGCGGCGCCTACCTCGTCGCGCAGGCTCGGATGTGGGGCGCGCGCCGCGCACAAAGCGGCGCAGGCGGGTTCCGCAAGCGCGTCGCCACCTGGACGTTGAAGGAGGCGACCGCCGTCCATGACAACGCCGAGCGCGCCACCCGGGACAGGTGGCACGAAGTGCCAAACAATAAGGCCGGTCTCTCCACGTGGGCTCAGGCCGTCGCCGGGCGCGAAGCCGACACCGATCCGCGCGTGATCGAGACACGATGCGAAGCCGAAAAGGCACATCACGACCAGCTGGAACTCACCCACCGCCACAATCGCGAGCACGCGGCCCTGTCTCGCCGCCTGCTCGGAGGCGCCACCCGAAGCGCGGTCGCCGCACGGGCCGGTCGGCTGCGGAAAGAAGCAGCGCAGGACCGCCGAGACCTCTCCCAACTCGAAACTCTCCCGACGGCCCAGGCCGCTCAGCTCGTCCACAACCGGGCGGCGCTGGCCGGGGCCCAGCGTCTCGCCATCGAACAAGCACGACAAGCAGCCGAAGCGCCGGCAAGGCTCCGGGAGTCCCCGACCCAGCAGACCGCACGGCACCGCTCCAGCCCGTCACGCGACATCCGGCCGTCTCTATAGGCGCACCGGTCAGGCACACGCCTAAACGTGTGTAGGTAGGCGTCGCCACGCGACACGACCAGAGCCGAGCGCCCGGTGCCCGCCGCGGGCGGCGGCCGCGGTGCGGGCCTGCGGATGAGGGGCAGGAGCGCTGTAACGAGGAGCGCAGAGAGAACCAACCGGGCGGGGGCCCGAACCCGCAGCGCACGGGCTGGAGCCAACTGGCGTGCGCTCCGTCATTCAAGGCGAGCCCCGGCCCAGTCGTGCATCGCCCAGTCCACGGGATAGCCGGATTCCTCCATGGCGAGGAGCACCGGACCAGGTTCGCGCGGGGACCAGAACGTCCACCACGCGCTGGGGTCCTTGGTTACGATCTCGACATCCCAGATGCGCGGGGGAAGGACGGGTCTGGGCCTGAGGGTTGATCGGCTGCTGCTCGGCCCATCCCGAGGGCGACGGCGATCATCCAGAGGGCGAGCCCGGCGGCTCCGACGAATGCGGCTGCTGCCATGGCCGATCCCGGCTCCCCGAGGGACCATCCGAAGTACGAGAGCCCTCAGCAGCCGAACCAGAAGAGCGTAAATGCAACCGCCAAGAGCGGGAATGCCGGCGCAGTGCTGAATAGTCCGTTCAGGGATGGGCGGGCGAAAAGGCTTTTCCTGTAGGCAGGGCCGGGGATCCTTACCGCGACGATGAGACCGAAGATAAGGGGAGCGACGAGTGCGGGGATCAGGACCCTCCCTTTCGGTGGGTGCAGGTCCGTTATCACCGCCGCCGTTCCCTGGCCGCGGCCTTTTCGACGAGGACGCCAAGCACGGCGACGATGGCGACCGCGCAGGCTGCGGCGGTGATTCGGCGGATGATCATCCAGCGTCTCGCCGACCCTTCGCCCTCTGGCGCAGTCCCCATGGCCGGCAGTATACGGTCCGCATGGGCGGAGGCCGGAGGAGTGCGATAGCCGATTCGAGGTACCTCACCGGCCACCCCCTCTCTCGTGGGCAGTGACAGTGGTGTGGCGGTCAGTCGGCGGAGCGGCCGGTCAGAGCCGGCGGTGATCACTGCGGCTGGAGGCTCGACGGCGAGCAGTCCCTGCCAGTCGCTCAATCGGCCGTTGGTCTCGATCCTTTCTGAGCCAGCGGCCGCCGTTCATTCGAGATGGAATTCGACGCGGTACTTCATGAACCGGATGTTCGGGGCGACACTCAGCGCCCGGCGGATCCGCGCGTCGTCTTCCCGGCCGATGATGATCCCCTCGACCGACTGCCCCGGCTCCAGCAGCTCCTCCTGCACGTAGCCCATGTACCGCTGGATCTGCCCGACGACGACATCGCTGACGCGCCCGCGCTTGAGTTCGACCACGAGCAGCCGCTTCCGGTCCCTGCTGATGGCGAGGATGTCCATGGGTCCAGTGTCTGTTGGGTACTGCTGTCCCTTGACCTCACCGTCTTCTGTATAGATGTCGTAGTCCCGTCCGAGCGGAGTGCTGCGCCAGTTGTGCGCGAGGAAGTCTTCGAGCTGCTTCTCCATTTGGAACGCAAGCTCGTGCTCGACTTCGGCGGCCTGCACGGCTGCCAGCGGAGGGGCCGCCGCTTGCGCGGCCGGGGTGATGGCGCCGGTGAGGCTGGCCAGTTCTGCGGCGTACCCCGTGAGTGAATAAGCGGTCTGGGGTGTCTGGGCCGCCGCTGCGAGTTCTGGACTCATCTCGTCCAGCGTGATCGGCCGCGGACGCCACTCGACCCGACGGCGGTGCGGCAGGATCGCCTCGGGGAAGTACTCGTAGCCTCCGATGACGGTTCCGCTCGCGAACGACTGGTCCGCCTTTCGGGTGAGCACGAAATCACCCTCGCGGATCCCTTCGCAGGCGACCCACATGTTCCCCATCGAGAGACCAGCCGAGCGCCTGTTCTTGCCAGGATTCCTGTCGAGCCAGACATCGTTCATGATCCGGTGGAATTCCGCGGAGCCCTTCCCCAGATTGGGTCCGAGGTCGAAGTCGATGTCGTAGTCCACGCCGAGATACCCGGCCTCGATCATCTCTTCGGCGTGCTTTCCGCCGGAGCCAAGTCGGACCATCCAGTACTCGGTCATGCTTTCTCCTTGATGTGTTCTTCCGTTTCGCTGTGCCAGCAGGAACCCCGTGGCAGCTACTCCCTGAACTCCAGCACGGGCAGGCTGGCGACCTTGGTCGCGCGCCGCTGCCCTGCGCGGGGCGCGTCCCATTCCACGACGAGTCGGCCCGCGAGGGATGCAAGGAAGTCGCTGGGGCGCAGGTCGAAGATGCGGTAGCGGTCACCCTGCTGCACAGGGAGTTGACCGAGATTCTCGTACGTTCCGAAGAGCCGGGAACAATGCCCGCCGTCTGCAATCATGATCACCCAGTAGCGGGGAGGACCGGAGATAAACCGCCGAGCCGAGAAGCTCTGTTCCCGGGTGTAGGCGAGGATTTTGTTGGGGTCGTTGAGGTCTTCCGGCGCCTGTATCTGCTCATGTCCACCGGGGATGTAGGCGTGCCGGATGACGTGGATGTCTTCGACGCCGATAGCTGGAATGTGGGCCTTGCCGTGGTCCTCCAGCAAGCTGCCGAGCGTGAGGGCCGCGGCGGTGGGCGCACCCTCAAGGGGGCGGGTATCACTCATGGAAGACAGGCTATGTCTTCCGGGGAGGACAAAACTCGTTGGGCACGTTCGACTCGAAGGAATCCACTGAGTGACGGGCGGCAATATGCCGAGGGGACCTCACCGCTGCTGCTGCCCACTCTCATTGAGATGTAGGTGGGGTTCGAGACCGCCGTGGAGCTGCGCGGTCGTGGCCAGCGTCTCGGGATGTACGACACGGGCACTGGCGATTGCAGCGATGAAGTCGTCAGGACACTCGCGGGCGTGTTCTAGCCAGCGGCCGGCGATCCGTGCTGCGACGCGGAGGGAATCACAGGCCAAGGTCGCTCCCGGCTTTTGAGGAACGCGCGGTCTGTGACTCCGAGGATGAGGGTGCTTCCCTCTCGGTGAGAGTTCCGGGGCCCGGAGGATTTCGGCAGCCAGCGCGATATTCGTGCGACCTGCAGGCTCATTGGGGTCAATGTGAACTGCAGCCCGCGGATCCGCTTGTACGTGGACGCTTCGAGGATCGCGGCCGTTCGTCCAGCTCGTCATCGGCGAGCGGTTTGGGCGCCTTCAGCTTCTCGCGGGCGCCAGGTCTCCCGGGTGCGGGGAAGCCCTTGGTGCCCCGGGCCAGCAGGACCATCGTCGGGATCTCCGAGCAACCACCTCATCCCGCTCGGGTTCCCGGGGCCTCCTCGCCGATGTCATCCTCGAAGCGCTCCCGGCGTGGTAGTTATAGTTGGGTCCGATGCCCTGCCCAGCTACGCGATCCCGCAGCCGGGCTCACGCACGGTGACGGACTTCAGCGATTCGTAGCGGCTTTCCGTTCCCGGGCTCGACCCGTCTTGCTTCGCATGCGTTCCGAGACACCGAGGTTAGGAGACACGAGTTCGGCCCGGGATCGACATGTAGGGCGCTCACGTCGTGGGTGCACATGCCGGTTTCTTTGCTCTCACGCCAACCCGATCCCCAGTCAGAGTCCTGCCTTCAGATTCGGGTTCGACCGCAAAGCGCGGTCACGAAGGCCGCCGACAAGGAGATCGACGTCGCTCGCTGGGACGTCGTGGGGGAAAACTGTTTTGGCTGATTCGTGCGCAGCAGCATGTCGGCGAGCGTGGGTAGCAGCGACGTCAAACTTGCCGCGAAGCTTATCGATAATGATGTTCTTTACTTTGTCGGCATCGACCAGACCCTGTCTTTTGGCCAGGTCTTGCGCTTGGTGGCGATCAAGCTTGGCAGCTGATCCGTCAACGTGCATACTCAGCCACGCTTCAAAGCATGGGTTCGTGATCGCAAGGCGCACGCCGGTGCCCCTTGCCCTTTCCTTAACCTGCTTGAGCTCGTCAACAAACTCATCGACATCAGAGACGACCCATACCTCGTCATAGACGTTGTCAGAATCGCCACTTTTCTTCGCATCACGTTTATCGCGATCCCTGAGATCGATAGCGTGCTCGTAGAGCTTCATTGGCGTCCATCCCTCAGCGACGAGTTCGATGTCGATGCCCGCCGTGCGAAGTTCTCCCTTAACGTACTCAAAGTACTGGCGTTCTGTGCGGATACCACCGAGCACGATTAGCAGACGCGGCCGGCGCTCACGCGTACCGCTGGCGCGAGCCCCAGCGCGCTTGCCCTGGAACGGACTACTTGACGGCATGGAAAGCCTCATTCTCGCCGCCAGAGGCCGAGCGACTCGCGAATCCCTCGAAGACGGAAAGCATCGGGATTCCCCCGTAGCGGCCCGTGAGGTAGCCTCGAGCAAGATTCTCAGACGCACGGGGTGTTCGGTACTCTGAAAGCGCTACGAGAGATGCCGCTCCATCAGGGCCCTTCTCCGTAAGCCAAATCTGGTCGCGCTTCAGGAGTCCGTCGCCATGGCCAGCCGCATTTAGCAGCGTGACATCATGTGTGGTAACGATGAGTTGTGCCTGCCGTGGGTTAGTCTCCTCTCGCGCAAATAGAGAGAGCAGTTCAGCGACGAGCAGTGGATGCAGGCTTGAGTCGATTTCATCTACCACTATCGTGCTTCCCGAGTTCAGAGCCTTCAGGGCGATCGATGCGAACGACAGCAATGCGCGGGTCCCTTCACTTTCCCAGGAAAGAGGGAAGGGAACCGCACCATCAGTCCCTGTGTGAGTCAACTGAAGTGTGCGGGAAAAACGCTCGGCAAACTCTTCATCTCTTTCTGACTCTGACTCGGAACTGCCCATTAGCTCGCGGACAAGGCCCAGAACGCGCTCCATGTCGTCGCGGCTCACATCTCGGTCGACAATTTGCAAATCGCGGATACCGAGGTCTGCGCGCGAGAGGACGTCCGCCAACTGCTCCGCGATACCTGGCTCTTCATCGATCATGTCCATGATATGCATGTGCTCCGCGCCGTATTCACGCGCGTCGTAGGTTCGCAGTTGGGTCACGATCCAGTTATAAGCAGCAAGCACAGTCTCGTTTCCGAGTTGGGCTGCAATTGATAGTACCAGAGAATTCTTTCTAGAGCTTGCGGCTTCATCTATGGCAATTCGACTTCCGCGAAAGGTATTGCCGAACGATATATTTTCAACGTCGCGTTCGAATAGTGTGGTGCGACTGGGGGTACGGTAAGCGTATAGCCACTCCGCCTCGATTTGTTTCCTTGCGGCGCGGAATCCGTAGACGTAATCTACGCCGTCCTTGGCTCGGAACTCGATTTCGAAGTCGGACGGCTGCCGCTCGGTCCCGGGATCAAGTCGGAAGGGCAAAACGTGCGTGGAACCCCCGACCGTCCAGCGATTGTACGAGTCGCGTACGGCCCTATGTAGATACTCCAGGGCCGCGTATAGGGTCGACTTGCCCGATGCGTTGGCGCCATATATCGCCGCGACAGGGCTGATCGACGAGTCCCAGTCTGGGTCATCGCCGCCCGATCGGAGGCCTCGTGCACGACGGAGACTAAGTTCCTGCGGGTCGCGAAAGGCGCGGAAGTTCGTTGTTCGGAACGCTATCAGCATCGGATCGTCCGTTCTCTCTTCGATCAGAGCTACTTTAGCGCAGTTTTCCTGCGCCAGGCGCCTTCTGATCGTAGACTATGTTCTCTTTCAGCAAAACCGTACCCTCAAGGCCGTCATGGAGAGGCGGTGCTCAGACGTCGCTGAGGCTGCCGCGGCGAGTTCCTAGAGCCCCATCAATAGCGGAACAGGCCGCTTGTCGGCGGTGTGCGGTCTCCGTCATCCGACGTCCGACGATCTGCCCTCGGCGGCCTAGTCGCTTTACGCAGTGCCTCAAAACCCTAGGGATGCAAGACGTCTCACTCACCCCGGCGACGGCCGCCAGTGTAATTGCTTCGACTACCGAGGAGTGGCGCGAGTTCGTCCGCGGCCGGCGATTCTCGTAACCATGTTTCGGAACCTTCTGCCCGGACAGGGGTGGTCGTCGTTGGTTTCGAGACACGTCGGAGCGGCCCATGGTGGCACCTTCGCTCGGGGCGGAGGCCTTAGTTGACCAGCATTTCGCGGCAAGGGCCAGGAGGGCGGCGTCGTATACGCTGTTGGCCTTCGGGCGATGTAGCTTTTGGGTCTGCGTGCACCCGCTCGGCCCGCTCGCGAGAGCGGGCGATGGCGAGTCGGGACGCTAGTTTGCCGTGTAGGCCTGACGGGTGAGTTCTTCCACCTGAGTCCACCGTGAATCGTCGCTGACCCGTAGCTCCAGGTCGCCGGTGCCGAAATGCCCGATGCTTCTTACATCCCGGCTGAATCCCTCTTGCAGCTCGACGGTCTCAGGGTCCAGCTTCAGATAGACCAGTAGGTTCCTCGAGGAAGGATGAACTTCTACGCAGGCGAAGTTCTTCAGCCGGCGGAAGGCGAAGTACTGGGACCTTTCATTCTTGACCACGTCATCGCCGAGGGAGAGGGCGAAGGTCTCGAACTTTTCGTAGAGTTGCACCAGTCCCTGGTCGGCCTGGGCCAGCAGTTCGGCGACGGTTTTCGACCGGGCAGTCTTCCTGCCCGGGGCTCCCGGGGCGGCGGGAGCAAGTGCGGCCGGCGGCTTCCGGGTTACGGCCGTTGTCTCGGTCGATACAGAGGTCACCAGTTCGATGGCCAGAAGCTCGGAACCGAAGTCCCGGTACCGGACCAGCTCGACGTTGCGGTCGATCTGCCGGACCGCATATTCGTCGTAGCGGGTGAAGTCGTTGGCGACGCAGATCAGTCGGGGTGCGGACCAGTCGATGCCGGTCGCGGCGTCCGTCCCGAGCCTACCTGAGACGAGGATCTGGAACTCACCCTTATGGTCCATGAGCCAGTCCAGATAGAAGAGGCCCTGGTTGATGACGTTCTCGTTGGTCGTGCGTTTGTACTCGAAGATGACTGGCGAGCCGTTCTCGTCCAGGCCCAGGGAGTCTATCCGGCCGCGGTGAACCTTGCCTGTGGTGTATTCGCTGGCCAGGAAACGCACCCCGAACGTGGTCTCCATGTTCTCCTCGATGAGGGTTTGGAGATTGCGTTCGAGGGCCACGGTCTGGGACGTGAGCTCCGTGGCTTTGCCGCCGTCGATACGGAACAGTTTGAGATCGGACACAGGCCGACTCTCTCACCGGAAGCCCCGTACGGACGAATTAGCACGCACGTCCGGCACGTTCACCTTGAAGAAACCGCCTGGCTCATCACCGCATGCGCTGGACGCACCGCATCCTGAACTGCACCCCACAGAACTGCAACGGCTCATCGCTGCAGGCGCGGGGAGCACGGGGCTGACAGCGGAAACGCTGCGCCAGTTCGAGGGCTCGTCCCCGCGGGCGGGGGAGCATGTCTGGAACGTCCCGTTCGACTTGGCCCGGATAGCCTCTGCCCGCTCAGAAAGCATCGACCCCATACTCCGCCGGGATCGCGGCACCAACGCCGTACCCTCGATCAGCTAATCGGACACTACATGAGCCGGAAAAGGCGGCGACAAGGCCGTGAGCCCATCGTGTGCCCCGCATGAGGGGATAAACCCTGGACACCGCCGCTCGGTCTGACAGGACTTCAAGTGTGACCCGCGTGTGCGCGGATGAGCCCGGCTGATCCTTCGGCCACTCGAACACGGTCCCTCGTACCCGCGCATGCGGGCATGAGCTCGAAATCACTCCGCTCTACAACCAGCACTATGAGTGTGACTCGCGACTGCGGGGATGAGCCCTTGAAAACTGCCACCCGTCGTACCCGTGCCGGTATGCACCCTGCGCTTGGGCGGAGATGAGCCTTGTTGCGTCCGGCAGAGTGGTGTTCGGTGTGGCGATTGCTTTGCCTGCCCCACGCCCGTGGGGATGAGCCCGTGGTGGGTGCGTACCTGGCGGCGATGAAGACCGCGTGCCCTGCTGCTGTCGTGTTGAGCTACACAAGATGGACGAGCTGCGGTCAGCGTAGCCGGTTTCACTGCGCTTGCGAGATGAGCCCATGCAGTACCTTGCCCCCGTGCCGGCGGGGCAAGCCGTGGTGGACCTGCTGCAACAACGGAGGCTGTCCGTCTTTCTCGGGGATGACCCCATACGTGGTCCCAAGCGTCGGCCTCGCGTTGGCGGCGATGAGCCTTGCCAGAAGGGTCAGCCGAAAAGGTCTCCCAGCCCGGGGAAGGCAACACAGCTAATGTTCGCTGATCCGTCCTCCAGAATGCGCTGGGCATCGCAACGATCGCATTGCGCCAGGATCCGAGGTCAAGGCCTTACGATAGGCTCAGCGCTTCTGGAATTAAGAGGGAACAATGAGCAAACCGCGACTAAGAAGGCTACCGAAAAAGCGGAGCCTTGGAGTGCACGTGAAGATGCTAACTGAGCCGTACTCCCGGAAGATGCTGTCGATCTCTGTGAATAGGGCGGATGGTGGGGTCATGGTAATCCCTCACCTTGAGAATTGGGCAGAGGCTACGTGTTCCCGATTAGTGGTTCCCTTTTATGGTGGACTCTTGCCGGACGAGGGCAGCTATGTCGCCACCGGCCCTGACAACAAACCGAAGCTCCATTACCATCGCTCAGGAATGACGTCGGTTCAGCCCGCGAAGTCCCAAGGTGGAGAAGGACGAAGGACTGTTCATCTGTCTTCGATGGACGATTTAGATGCCGTCCAGATATTCTCGGTTTCAGCACGCGTTCCGGGGCGCCTTCCATGGAACCGCCGTCCGATATCTGGAGACGTAGTATCCATCATGGATAGGCCCGATGTCAAATCATTGCTGATGAGCGGCGTTATCTACGACCGAAATCAAATTCCGGAATCTAGCATCGGGGGCCTGATCGAAGGCGCACCAGTTAACTTGGCATCAGGGAGCAATAACACAGTGCTGGTCGACCTGTCAGGGTATGGGCTTGAGGCCGTGCTGGGCTTGCATTTCAACCCCATGCCCGAGAAGCTCCCGGTCTTTGCAGCAGATTTCAGTTTGGTGAGCTTCCATCTCCCGCACATCAACACGGAAGGCGCAGTGGCCATCCATGCTGGCCCCGGAATCCCATTTGCAGCCCTAATGCATCCGATTCCATCGGTTGCCGCTATACATCAGGTCGCTGCCATCGACTTGATTCCATCGAACGTTCCTATGATCCTTCCGGAAGCACAAATTAGCGGCGACGCCTAATGCCGTGGGCTCCTCGTTCGGGGGACGGGCCGGGTGTCTCGGTCGTCAGGTAAAGGCGCCATCGGCAGATTTAGCGACGGCGGTCGGCATCGACGACGACCAGGAGGAGGGTCTCGTCCTGGATGCGGTAGAGGATGCGTAGTCGCCGGTGCGGACGCGCCATTCGAGCTGGCTGGTGAGCTTCATCGCGGCGGGCGCGGGTCGTCGGCGAGGAGCTCGACGGCCGCCTAGATGTACTCGGCCAGGACGTCGGTAGCGGCGAGCCTGGTTGAACGTGGGAGAACCTCCGGGTGGGATGTGGCTTGTCTAAGGCCCACTCCAACCCGGAGGTTCTCATGTCCCACCGTAACGCCCGGCTGACCGTCCATGGCCGCAGGCTGATCGTCGACCGGCACCAGGCCGGTTGGAAGCAGGCCCATATCGCCGCGGCGATGGGCATCTCCCGCAAATGCGTGAAGACCTGGATCGACCGCTACGCCGTCGAAGGCGAAGCGGGCCTGGAGACCCGGTCCTCGCGGCCGCACACGATGCCCGCCCGGACCGCGCCCGAGGTCGAGCAGGCGGTCCTGGCTGCCCGGGCCGAGCACCGCGAAGGCCCCGACGTGCTGGGCCCGAAGGTGGGGGTCCCGGCCAGGACGGTGTCGCGGATCCTGCGCCGGCACGGGGTGCCCTGCCTGCGCGAGTGCGACCCGATGACCGGCGATCCCATCCGCTCCTCGAAGTCCACCGCGGTCCGCTACGAGCGCG
Organism: Sinomonas sp. G460-2; assembly: GCF_047759905.1. NCBI lineage: Bacteria > Bacillati > Actinomycetota > Actinomycetes > Micrococcales > Micrococcaceae > Sinomonas > Sinomonas sp. G460-2. Next base: position 22,987 of record NZ_JBKZWT010000015.1, read on the forward strand.
TCCGGCCCGGCGAGCTGGTCCACATGGACGTCAAGAAGCTCGGCCGGATCCCCGACGGCGGCGGGTGGAGGGCTTTGGGCCGGGCCGAGGGAAACCGCGCCCGCAAGACCACGATCGGCTACGACTACGTCCACTCGCTGGTCGATGACCACTCCCGGCTGGCCTACTCAGAGATCCTCCCGGACGAGAAGGGGACCACCTGCGCCGGGTTCCTCGAACGCGCCGCGGCCTACTTCGCGGCCAAGGGCATCGCACGGATCGAACGCCTCATGACCGACAATGCCTTCGCCTACCGCCACTCCAACGACCTCAAGCGCGTCTGCGCCGCCTTGGGCGTCAAGCAGAAGTTCATCAGGCCCCACTGCCCCTGGCAGAACGGCAAGGTCGAGCGCCTCAACCGCACCCTGGCCACCGAATGGGCCTACCGGCGCCCCTTCACCAGCAACACCGAACGCCAAGCAGCACTTGCGCCATGGATCGAGCACTACAACACTGTCCGAAGCCACAGCGCACTCAACGGCAAGCCCCCGATCAGCCGACTGCAACCAACCTGATGGCCGGGTACACCTAGAGGCGGCGCTTGGCTCGGGGCGGTAATTTCCTGATCGAGCTGCGGGCGGCCGGGAGCATCTCGAAGCGGCGGCTCATTCGAGTCCCAGGTCGCGCTTGACGTCCTCCAGAGCACGCGGGTCTCCCCGAGCCGTTCGGTTTCCTCCCAGGCCGCGTCCACGGCGCAGATGTGGGCGATCTCCCCCCAACAGCGGGCACGAGCCCGTCTACCTGACCCACAGGGACCACCCGGTCGCCGCGATCGTCGACGCCGAGCAGCTGCGCCAGCTCCTCCCAAACGCCGCGGCCTCGTCGACCAAGGCGGACGGCCGGCCGCGCTCGCCGATGATCGTCACTTCGCTCGTGGCTGAATGGTACACAAACATGTACATTCTCAGCCAGTCCGGACTGCGCTCTACTACTATGTAGGTTTTCGCCGATAACGTATTCTTTGAACTAGCAACTGATGGTGAGCTGTCGATTATGCGAATCTTCTCACCCGCCCAATATTGCGGTCGCTCCCGAGCCCGGTCTTGGTCTCCGCCTTCAGTGTCGAGGCGATGACCCAGTCCCGGAACTCGTCGGCCTCAATGCCGCCGACCCGCTTGGGAAGAGGTGCTGCGGGTGCCCGTATTGGGGGCCCATATCACATGGCGTCTCGGTGCCCATCAAATACCCATCGAAAACACCCGTGACCGACCGTGAATGACCCGGTAGAATCCACATGGGGGAGTCGCCCGATTCCCCGTCTGACCAGGGAAAACTCGAGATTTCCGCAGTCTTCCGGAGGGTTCAAAAACCCTCCAAGGGGTCGCAGGTTCAAATCCTGTCAGCCCGACCATTTTGCTCTTGTTGGAAACATGGGCATGAGAACTCGATAGATAACTCGGGAGATTCTCGACGGAAACGGCGGGGATCTCTTGTTTTTCGTCCTTGTGGTCCGCTGCCTTGACTGTGGTGTAGTCGGCGTGGCTAGGGTGGGTGCGTCGGGCTGTTGCGTAGAGATCCTTGGATGGTCAGCCTCCGGTGGATCGGGGAGGACGCCCCGTTCAACCGCATCGGCGGGCGCGCCCGTGTTGGCGACGGCTTCACCCTCCATATGGGCACCGGAAGCCTGAGCTACCGGGTTGCGGCCGTTGCAAGCTACACCAAGGCCAGCTTGGCCAGCTCATCGATCTGGGACATCTATCCCGGCAGAGTCGTGCTGATCACCTGCGATCAGACCGATCCGTGGGGGAAGAACACGGTGATCGCTGCAGAGCCCACGGCATCGCGCTAAGAAGGCATGTTTGGCGAGGGTTCCGCGGTAGCACGCAGATAAACTTTGCCGCATGATCAGGCTGCTTCCTGGCGCTACCCCGCGACAGGCAATGGACGTGCTCAATGAGGCTGTTCGTGCATTGGAAAATGCCAGAGGCGGTGCCACGGATGGAACCACACTATTCAACGCGTACCAGTCCTGGGCCGCCGAGCAAATGCGCCAGCTTCTGAACGTCGTTCTGCCCGGTGAGGTGGACCGTCTGGTCACCACCCCATGGCACTGGGCCACCTTCAGCATTGATTTGAGCCAACCCGGTGGAACGACACGGACCCTGATCGACACGCTGATCAACGAGGCAATCCTTCGTCTTCAGCGCGAAGCAGCTGCAATCCGTGACGAGTCGGCTCGGTGGCTTGATGGGGCTGCAGCCGCGGCAGTTGTTACCTGTATTGCTCAGGCTGCTGAAGGAGACGGACGATGAAACAGCGTTGGCTCGAGCGTCAGTCCAGGGGTATTTCTTCGATCGGGTTTTGTTGCCTAATCTTCGCTTACTCGATGCGAAGAACGACGCCAGCGCCCAGAGGCTGATCAAGTCGTACGGGCGTTTCGTGGGGGCGCTCAACCGCATCCTGCTGAAGCGGCGTAGTACCCTGCTCGGAAAGCAGGTCAACCTCTTTACCACGAATATTGACATGGCGTTCGAGCATGCGCTGGAACTGCTCGAGATCGATACCAATGATGGGTTCGCCGGAAAGATCCGCCCTCGGCTCGATCTTGGCGAGTACAGCACGCTGCGTTTCCGGCAGGGCGCTCGGTTCGAATACCGATCGGAGATTCCGACCTTCAACCTCTTCAAGATCCACGGCTCTGCGGGATGGCAGCGAGACGGCGAGGAGATTTACTTCGACCACCGTCTGGACGTCATCAGGGCGGTCCAGACCAGCTATGAGGCGGCCAAGGCCACTCTCCTGCAGATCAACGAACCAACTGATGTTGACGCTTTCATGCTGGGATTCTCGGCGACAGGCAAGGCACTCGATCAGGCGGGTCTCGAGTTTGCGGAGGCCTACAAGGACCTGCAAATCGTCAATCCGGAGAAGACCAAGTTCGCATCAACGGTTCTCAACAAGACGTACTACGAGTTGATCCGGCGCTTCGCAAACGAACTGGAGAAGGAAAACAGTGCCCTGCTGGCGCATGGCTTCTCGTTCCGCGACGAGCATCTGCTTGATCTCGTCCTACGCGCGGCGGCGACCAACCCAACGCTCCAGGTGATCGTGTTCTGTTACAGCCGTGAGGCCCATCAAGAGATCAGTGCTTTGTTTCCGTCAGAAAAGGTCAAGAACGGCAACGTCCTCTTCGTCCGGCCAGCCGAGCCCAAGGAGGGCGCTGAAGAGCGGAAGCTGTCGCTTGACGTGGTCGTCGAAGACTTCCTAGAGCAAGTACTTGAGGATGAGGCGCCACCTGCCGACCACATCATCGAGCTGAGGCTCGGGGGTGCCGACGATGCTTGATGAGGAGACCCTTCAGAAGGATGCTGTCTTCAGCATCGGAAAGGTCACGTCCGTCGAGGGACGTCGCGTCCGCGTCACGGTCCACAAGCTGAAGAACAGCTCTCACCTGCTCTACCAGGGCGAAATCGTTCGAAACGTCGCCGTCGGTAGCTTCGTGAAGATTGCCAAAGGATTCGTCGAGCTCGTCGCTTCGGTCGATGGTGAGCGCGTCGAGGAGGACCATGGGGCCTCTGAAACCTACAGGCGCAGCGTTGATAAACAGAACCGTCAGCTTGAAGTCAGTCTGGTCGGCTACTTCGAGAAGGGAAAATTTCGGCGAGGTGTCCGTGAGATGCCTCTGCTCGACAACGAGTGCTTCCTACTGCGTGAGGACGAGTTCAAAGCAATCCACACTTTCGTTGCTGATACCGCACCAGCAATCCCCTTGGGCGTGCTCGCCATGGAACCGACGCAACCCGTACTCGTCGGTGTGGACTCAATCTTCGCAAGCCATGTGGGCATCTTTGGTAATACGGGCAGCGGTAAGTCGTACACGCTGGCAAAGCTCTATCACGAACTCTTGGCGAACTTCGGTGAACAGCCTGGCTTTGCGGCTCGATCCCAGTTCGTACTCATTGACTTCAACGGGGAGTATGTAAATCGGGAGTCGGAGGCCGCTGAGCCGCCGCCAAGCGACTCGTCATCAGTGATCATCGACGAACAGTTCAAACAGGAATATCGTCTGTCGACGCGGACGAACACGGGGGACCGGCTGCCTCTTCCTCGATCGGCGGTGCATGATCCGGTTTTTTGGACAATATTGCTGGACGCCACCGAAAAGACCCAGGCTCCCTTCGTGGCGAGAGTTCTGCGCAGCGACTTCTGGGACCGGATGCTTCCAGACGCCACAGAACTGCTGTCTGTTGTCGCCGACTTGGTAGCCCGCGCAACAAAGAGCACTGATCCATCTATGGACCGCGTACTGCCCGTGAGGTTCCTCGAAGAGATCGAGGATAGCCTCGGCACTTTGGCGTCCGGCTCCTTCCAGGAGTTGGTCCGGTCCTTTAAGGCGCATCTTGGTTATCACAGTGCGAACCACAACTTTTACTGGGACGATCAGTTCATCAGGAAATGGTCATCTGCGGACGACTGGAACAGCTTTATTGCCAGCAAGGTGATGGCCGTTTCCCAGGACTTCTCCGCAGTTGGAGACGTCGATCTTGTGCGGTTCAAGCTAATCCTACAGTATTACCACGACGTGATCGGCGGGTTCGTCAACAAGGAGCACATTGGCCCGCTCATGAAGCGCCTCGAGAGCCGCATTGATGGGATCAAGCGCCTTATTACGGTTTCGGAGGACGCTGCGACGGACAAACCTCTCACCGTGGTGTCCCTTCGCGACGTAAACCTTGACATGCGCAAGGTCCTTCCGATGATCCTCTGTCGCCATCTTTACGAGACTAAGAAGGCCAGCGACCAGCTTGGGCAACGCTACCTCAATCTTGTGATCGATGAAGCACACAACATCCTTTCGTTCGACTCTGCTCGCGAGAGCGAAGCTTGGCGTGATTACCGACTTGAGACTTTCGAGGAGATCATCAAGGAGGGGCGCAAGTTCGGAGTCTTCCTGACGATTGCCAGCCAGCGGCCACACGACATCTCGCCCACGATCATTTCTCAACTACACAACTACTTCCTCCACCGTCTGGTGAATGATCTGGATATCAAGGCGATCGAGAAGGCCGTTTCCTACCTAGATCGAGTTTCCTTTGAGTCAATGCCTATCCTTCCGACCGGTACATGCATCCTGTCTGGCGTTGCAGCACAGATCCCGGTGATGGTGACAGTCGGTGAACTTGAGCCACAATTCACTCCAAACAGTCGCACGATGTCTATTGCAGAGACTTGGTCTACTCCCTTGGCTCAGTTCGAGCCGGAAGAGTCAGGCCCCGAGGAGTCTGAAGAACCGCCTTTCTAGGCGACTTTTCAGGAAGTCGGAAGTATGAGGAGCAAACCTTGCTCCCCTTGATGATGTATGGGGCGATGTCGACACCTGTTAGGGGTGGCCGAGGATCTGCTTGCCAGGCCGGGGGCTCTGGTCTAAATTTGCGGCAGGACGAGACATACGGACCTCGCGGACGCCGCCCTCTTCTTTGCTCGTCCCATCAGGCTGGAAGCCGCTCTTGGCGTAAAAGGCCTGCGCTCGTGGGTTTGGATCAGCGACCCAGAGAGCGGCGGATTCATCCGACCGGAGCACCGCGTCAAGCAATGCCTTGCCCATTCCGCTCCCGTGGTGCTTGCTGAGGAGATACAGCAGATATAGCTGCGTGTCGACGTCCGAGACGGCGTCTTCGACCGGGCCTGCCATTGCGATGCCCGCCACTTCATTGTCAACTTCTGCAACGGCGGCATTGTTATACGCATAACGCGGATCGCTCAGAGCGGCATTCCAAAACTGCTCCCGGCGAGGAACAAAGTCCGGGTCATCAAGAATCTCGTCGGTCATGAGACCTCGATACGTTTCTCGCCAGGAAGTCACGTGAACGCGGGCCATAGCGGCTGCATCGGCTGGCTCGGCGCTACGAACTCGTGGCTTCTCTACGTTTTCCATCTTGCGCCGCGCTATGAACGAGTCGTTAATCTGTGTCAAGCAGCGGGACTCCACCAGGAACACGGCGATGAGCACAGCTTCCACGCCGGGATCAGACGCGACGTTCGGGACCGGTGGCAGGACCATCACCAACGCCGGGCCCCACAGCGCAAGCGCGCCGACCCAGACCGCGGCCGAGGCCAGCACCGCGGGGGAGGGCGGCCGCCACGTGCTGGTCCGGCGCCAGACCCGTCCGTCGAACCGCCACCGCCGGTCGGGGCTGAGGGCGGGGACCCAGCGCTGGCCGTCCCACCACCACCGCCCGTCGTCGGAGATCGGCCTTTCTGTCATCGCGCACCCATCGCTCGCCAGAGTTTGTTTTCCTGCTCAGAATGCGGAAGCTCGCCTCCTGACGTTCGAGGCGTTTTCCTTCTGCCCAACATGTATCTCCAAGTAGCCGCAGCTCGCATATGGCCGTGACGGTGATGTGGACGCTTCGCGGCCAGCACGAGGCTGTCTAGGTGTATAGACAAGTTAACTTGCTCGTCACCCAGTAGTGGCCGCGTTGTACCGCTGGTTCCCTACTTTGATCGTGACGCGCACAGGAACCCACCTCTATCCAAGCACGTGCGCTCGAACCGAAGGGGCTCCATTCCAATGTTCCTGTCTCGCACCAAGCGCCTCGGCGCAGTCGCCACGTTCGTCACTTCCCTCGTCGCTGTAGTTGCCCTCGCGGGCTGCTCATCGTCCGGCTCGACCTCCGTCTCCGACCAGTCCTCCAGCAACGGCACCTGGGCCAAGGCCAACGGCACGATCGTCTTCGGCGCGACCCCCGACCAGGCGGGCTCGGATGCCAACGTCAAGCCGATCGAGGACTACCTCGCCAAGGTCACCGGCTACAAGGTCGAGTACTACCCGACGGCCGACTACACGGCCCTCATCGCCGCGGCGGTCGCCGGCAAGGTCGACGTCATCACGTCCGGCGCCCTCCAGTACGTCATGGCCGTCAACAAGGGCGCGAAGATCGAGCCCGTTGCCGCCCAACTCAACTCGGACAAGGTCAAGGACCCCGGCTACTACTCGGAGGTCATCGTTCCGGCCGACTCGCCGCTCAAGAGCGTTTCCGAGGCCAAGGGCAAGACGGTCTGCTTCGTCGACCCCAACTCGACCTCGGGCTTCCTCTTCGGCCTCTACCAGCTCCACAAGGCGGGCCTCAACGTCGAGTCGAACGGCAAGGACGCTTCGGGCAACCCGACGTTCGCCGACTTCAAGGCCGTCTTCGCGGGCGCCCACGACAAGTCCGAGCAGTCGGTCGCGGCCAAGAAGTGCGACATCGGCCTCGCCGAGGACTCGGTCGCCGAGGAGGGCGCGAAGAAGGGCGAGGTCAAGGTTCTCGCCAAGGAGTACGTGCCCGGTGGCCCGTTCTCGGTCTCGACCAGCCTCCCCGCTGACGCCAAGAAGAAGGTCACCGACGCCCTCCAGGGCGCCTCTGTCGATGCCATCAAGCAGTCCGGCGCAACCCTCACGGCCGGCTTCTCGAAGGGCTACTTTGGCGTCCAGCCGGAGACGGTCGACTACTACAAGACGATCACGGACCTGTGCTCGCAGATCCCTGCGGCGAAGTGCTCCAAGTAGTCACCTGGTAAGGAACCACAGCCATGAACAGCACGACGACCTCTCCTACTGCTTCACCCGTGGTCCGGCTTTCCGGAGTCACGAAGGACTTCGGGTCCACGCGCGCCCTGAGCGGCGTCGACCTCACAGTCCAGCGTGGAGAGGTCGTCGTGCTGCTCGGCCTCTCGGGGTCCGGCAAGTCGACTCTCCTGCGCCATCTCGACGGCCTCGAGACGCCCACCTCGGGCTCCGTCGAGGTCCTCGGTCGGAACGTCCCGGCCCTCAAGGCCCGTGAGCTGCGCCAGATGCGCGCCCGGATGGCCATGATCTTCCAGCAGTTCGAGCTCGTTGCCTCCCTCACGGTGCTCGAGAACGTCCTGACCGGTGCCCTCGCCAAGCTCAAGGGCCCGCGTCTGGGCCTGTGGGCCTACCCCAGGAAACTCCGCCTCGAGGCGCTCACGCATCTCGACCGCGTGGGCCTCCTCGAAAAGGCGTACCAGCGCGCCGACCAGCTCTCCGGTGGCCAGCAGCAGCGCGTCGCGATCGCCCGCGCCCTCATGCAGCGCCCCGAGATCCTCCTCGCGGACGAGCCTGTCGCGAGCCTCGACCCCGAGTCGAGTGAGTCGGTCATGCGCCTCATCCGCGAGATCGCGGCCGACGACGGCCTGACGGTCGTGTGCAGCCTTCACCAGGTCGACCTTGCGCTCGGCTGGGGCGACCGCATCGTGGGCCTCCGCCACGGCGCGGTCGTCCTCGACACCTCGGCCGTGGGCCTGTCCAAGGAGCAGGTAATGGAGATCTACGGCCGCGTCGCGACGTCGACCGCCGAACTCCATGCGATCGAGAGCGAGCTCAAGGACGCCCAGCTCGCGGCCGAAGCTTCCGGGGCGATCGGCGGCGGCCTCGGGGCAGAGGGCCTCCGGTGACGGCGACCGCAGCCGAGCCCACCGCGTCCCGCCCTGGCGCCCGCGACATCGAGGGCCGTGCGCCCCGCAGGCCCTTTCCGCTCGAGCGCACCGCCGCCGTCGTGCTGCTCATCGCGATGCTCGTCTTCGGAGTGTGGTCGGTTTCGACCCTCGACTTCTCGTGGAACAACATGGCCACGAGCTTCGCGAACGCCACCAAGGTCTTCTCCCACATGGACCCGGTGAGCCTCCCGGGACCCGGGGACCTGTTCACACTCATCGGGATCACCTTCGGCATCGTGGTGCTCGGCACGCTTGTCGCCTCGCTCCTATCGATCCCCGTCGCGGTGCTCGCGGCAGCGAACACGACGCCTGCCCCGTGGCTGCGTCCCGTGGGCCGTGCGCTCGGCGTCGTCGCCCGCGCCGTGCCCGACGTCGTCCTCGCGCTCGCGTTCTCGCTCACGTTCGCCCTCGGCAGCCCGCTCCCCGGCATCTTCGCGCTCGGCATCCACTCGATCGGCATGATCTCGAAGCTCTTCGCCGACGCGATTGAACAGTCCGACGACGGCCCGCGCCTCGCGATCCGCGCGGCGGGCGGCTCGCGCGCCCAGGAGTTCTGGGCCGGGGTGTTCCCTCAGGTCCTGCCCTCGTGGATCGCGACGGCGCTCCACCGCTTCGACATCAACCTGCGCGGTTCCGCGATCCTTGGCTACGCGGGTGTCGGCGGCCTCGGTTACGCCATGAAGGTCGCGTTCGCCCAGTTCCCGGAGGGCTACGGTCGCGGGCTCGGCATCGGGTGCGTGATCTTCGTGATGTGTGTGGTCCTCGAGGTCGTCTCCTCGACGATCCGCCGCAATCTCCTCGGCGTCGCGCCGACTGGCAGGGGCTTCGGAGACCGGATCGTCCGCGCGGCCACCAAGAACCGCGCGACGCGCCGAGCGGCTGAGGAGGCGGCCGCGGTCCGGACCGCTCCACGTGCGGCAGGCCCGCGCGGGGACGCCGAGGTCCGGGCGATGCTGCGCCGCCCGTGGACGCCCGAGCGCGTGCGGGATACCTCGTGGGCCCTCATCGGCATCGCGGTCATCGTCGTCGCGTGGTTCGTGAGCGACATCGACTTCACGCAGGTCGAGTGGCAGTTCGTGCCGCGCGTGATCGAGAGCTTCTGGCCGCCGAGCCTCGGCTCATACACGTTCGACGATTTCGGGCAGGCGCTGCTTGTGACCATCGAGGTCGCGTTCGCCTCGGCCCTCCTCTCGCTCGTGTTCTCGCTCGTCTTCGGATCGCTCGCGGCGCGCAATGTGGCGCCGACAGGGGCCGTGCGGAACACGTTCCGTGTGATCCTCGTGATCTTCCGCGGCGTTCCCGAACTCGTGCTCGCGATCTTCCTCATCATGGTGACGGGCCTCGGGAACCAGGCGGGCGTCGTCGCCCTCGCGTTCGGCGGCATCGGTCTGCTCGGGAAGCTCATCGCCGACTCCTTCGAGGAGGTGCCGAGCGGACCGGAGCGCGCGCTCACGGCCGTAGGTGCTACCCGCTCGCAGCGCTACTTCTCCGCGACCTGGCCGCAGGGCGTCCCTTCGCTCATCGGCAACTCGCTGTATCTCGTCGACACCAACATTCGTGCGGCCACGATCCTCGGGATCGTCGGCGGGAGCGGGATCGGCTTCTACCTCACGAACGCCTCGTCCGTGCTCACCCTGCACGGCCAGGTCACGACGCTCGTGGTCATGGTGATTGTCACTGTGCTCGCGGTCGAGGGCATTGCCACCTGGATGCGCCGCGTCTTCCGCTAGGCGCCTGCGCCCAGGATCGCCCGCACGAGTGCCCGTCCGCCCTCGGCGACAGTGCCGTCGTTGCGGATCTCCACGTCCGCTGGGTGGAGGGGAGCGGGGTCGGCCCGCGCGAGGCGCTGCGCGATATCGTGCAGCGCCTCTCGCCCCCGGCCGTGAAGGCGCTGCGCCCTCACCTCGTCGGAGACTGTCACACGCACCACGACGAACCGCTCGTAGCGCGCCGCGAGCGCGCCGAGCACGCCACGCGAGACGTTGGCGACGACGGCGCGTCCGGCACGGATCTCGTCGTCGACCGCTGCCGGAATGCCGTAGCCGAGCCCGTGCGCACGCCACCACACGGCGAAGGCGCCCCCTGCACAGGCCTCGGCGAAGGCCTCCTCGGCGATCGGCTCGTGGTGTTCGCCAGCGCCCGCCGCCCGCGTGATGACGCGCCTCGGGAAGCTCACCGCCCCAGAGTCGAGACGCTCGCGTGCGTAGGAGATCAGGGCGTCTTTGCCGACGCCGCTCGCGCCCACGACGGCGAGGAACGGCCCGGGCCCCGGGGTCGCGGCGATGTTCTCCGAGCCCAACGCGAACGGCGAGCTCACGAGACCCGCGCCCCCTCGCGCCACACACCGCGCACCACGGGCACGCGGTGCCCATGCGGCCGATTCGGGTACGCCGGAAGATCATGGGCGTGCACGCGCACCAGATCGGCGCGGCGGCCGGCTTCGATGACGCCGCGGTCGTCGAGGCCGACGGCGCGTGCGGGGTTCGCTGCGACGAGCTTGGCCCCTTCGCGCAACGGCAGTGCGCCCTCGGCGTCGAGCAGGAACACCGCCTGCAGGGGGCTCGCGGGCACGTAGTCGGAAGAGAGGATGTCCAGAAGGCCGGTCTCGAGCAGCTCAGTCGCCGCGACGTTGCCGGACTGCGAGCCGCCGCGCATGATGTTCGGCGCCCCCATGACGATGAGCTGTCCGCGTTCGCGGGCGGCCTGGGCGGCGACGCGCGTCGTGGGAAACTCCGAGATCAGGACGCCGAAGCCGGCCGATTCCTCGACGTGCTCGATTGTCGCGTCGTCGTGCGCGGCGAGCGCGATGCCGCTCTCGCTCGCGAGGCGGGCGATCTCCGCCCGGTTCGGCACCGAGTGCACCTCGGCGACCTTCTTGAGCTCGTCGACGTAGGGCAGGAACGCCTCGTTCGTGAGCTTGCCCTTGCCCACCATGTAGGTTCGGAAGGCCTCGACGTCGGCGTATTGACGCTGGCCCGGCGTGTGGTCCATGAGCGAGGCCAAGCGGATCTCGGCGACCTCGCTTAGCGACTCGAACTCGGCCACCGTGCTGGGAGCAGCGACCTCGCAGCGGACGTGGATGAAGTGCTCGGCTCGGGTCAGCTTGGCAGCCGCGGCGTAGCCGATCGCCTCGGCGATCTCTCGGGCCAGAGCCGTGCCGTCGTCCTCGCGCCCTGTCATCGAGCCGATGCGCACGGCGTCGAAGACCGTCGTGACGCCGGCCCCGCTGACCTGCGCGTCGTGCGCGAGCACCGCCGGCACCGGGTCCCAGTGGGTGCCGGGACGCGGCTGGACGTGGGACTCGAGGTGATCAGTGTGCAGCTCAACGAGTCCCGGCATGAGGTAATCGCCGTCAAGGTCCTCGCCGGCGGCGGCTGTGCCTGGCTGAACCGCACCGGCCTGGAGGTCGGCGATCATCCCGTCGCGGATCAGGACGGAGCCGCGCAGGATCTCGTCGGAGAGGACGATGCGGGCATTGCTGAGGACGGTTTCTGGGCTCATCGGATTCCTTCTGCGAGGGCCAGGCGTTCGGGGTCGTGGGATTCGAACGGCGCACGGAGCGGATGCACCGAATGGAGAGCAAATGGAGCGCCGGGCTCCGCCTCGGTGAAGAGCGCGAGGGAGCTGATGGGGATGGTCCGGCCGAGGCAGCCCGCGAACCACGCGCGGAGCGCCGCCTCGACCTCGGGCTGCCGCTCCTGCTCGATCCGGTCGGTGAGTGTCAGGTGGAACTGAAACTCGTCGAGCACGTAGGGGTAGCCCCACCGGTCGAACAGCTCGCGTTGCCGCCTGGTCATCGCGCTCGGATTGCGGCGTGCGATCTCGGCCGGGGTCGCGGGGGCGCGGAACTCGTCGAAGGCTTTCACGAGCTCGGAGGCGAGCGAATGCAGCGGCTCGGCTCGGGCTCCTGGCACGAGTGCGAAGAAGCGGCCGAGGCGCGCGAGGGACAGTTCGGGCAGCGTGACAGAGGGACGGTCGGCCGCGAATTGCGAGAGCGCGGCCTCGAGCTCGTTGAGGCGGCGGCCGGGCGCGAGCCGGAAGGGCGCCTTGAGCGTCCCGTGGAATCCGTAGCGGCGCGCTTCAACCGTGATCTCGTCGACGGCGGCCCGCGTCCATCCCTCGGGCGCAGCCGATGCGACGGG
>NZ_JBKZWT010000150.1:0-8663 GCF_047759905.1 Sinomonas sp. G460-2
GGCGGGACGGAACCGCCGCGCGGCCCGGGCTGCGCCGGACGCGGTTCGCCGGTCTGCTGGCCGTCCTCGGGTTCGTATTGGATGTAGTCGTGGGACCCGTGGTCGTACAGCCCGTTGAACGTCTCGGGCTCGTTGGAGCGGGCCTCGCCGAAGATCTCACTGCCGAGCGTGTCCGTGAAGAACGGCTCCACGTACGGGGCGTCATGCGCGACGATGAGGTCGAGGAGATCGGCGGCCGCGGCGTGGTTCGTAATGAGATACGTCGCCCCGTGGCTGACGCCGAGATCGAGCACCTGGATGCCGATGGGCCGCTCGCCCGTGGCCACCTCTCGGGCGCTCTGCGCGAGCTGCTCGGCGTTGGCCGGAGCGGAGACGAGGATGCTGACGGGTCGGTTGAGGATCTGGTCTACACCGTCGAGAACCAGGTCACCGTCGTGCGATTGGACGATGGAGGATGTGACTTTGTACCGCCCGCCCAGCACGGTGCCGACGTCGATGGACTGGGACACGGGTACCTCCTTTGAAAGTCTGCCCCGGCCAGCCCGGACATGCCGGGCCCTTTGCTAAGACTTGATCCTAGCGGACGGCAGCCCGTCGACTCTTGTCGAGCGGTGCCGGATGGCGTCGCGTCAGGCGTCGCGGAAGTGCGGATTGCGCCCGGGAGGGCCCTGATACGTGCGCCGTCCGGGCAGGGTTCCGGGCCCCGGCGTTGGCGTGGCGGGACGCGCGCGGTAGAGGTTCGGATCGAACTGTCCGGAGATGCGCGGGATGATTCCGGTGTCGTCGGAAATGGTCGGCGCGATTTCGCGCAGCGCGTACGCGGCCTCGATGACTTCGGTGGGCTCGCCGCCGTAGGTGGCGGCAGCACCGGCGTCGTGCGTCGCCTCCGCAGCGGACGACGGCGCGGCCTCGCCCCGCCCGAGGCGGCTCAGGATGGGGCGCAGGAGATCGCGGAGTTCGGTCACCCCAAAGAGGCGCAGGAGAACGAGGTAGACGATGAGCATCGGGATGCCGATCACGACGATCCCGACGAGCGCCGCGAGGGTCGAGCTCCAGATGAAGCCGCTCGGCGAAAGCCCGCCCATGAGCCACACGGCGAGCCCGCCCGCGATCGCCGAACCCAGGGCGGCGTAGCCCATGCGGATGTAGGAGCGGGCCACGGTCGCGCCGTCGAGGTGCCCGATGAGCCGGCGGAGGTAGGCGCCGCTCAACACGACCGAGAGGACGTTCCCCACCGTGTAGAGGATGGCGATCGAGAAGATGATGTACCGCGCGGGCAGGAACTGGATCACCGTGGCCCCGACCACGTTGAGCAGGCCGAGCCACAACTGGATCTTGAACGGCGTCTTCGCGTCCTCGTACGAATAGAACACGCGGGACATCATGAAGTTCGCGCTCAGGAACGGCGTGCTGAGGGCGAGGATGCTGAGCGTCTGGGCGAGCATGACGCCGTCGGACGGCCGCCCACCTGAGAAGAACATCCCGAGCGGCGCGGCGAGGGCGAAGAGGGCGAGGGCGCTGAACACGGTTGCGACCGCCATCGTGCGCAGCCCGCTGGAAAGCGCTATCCGAACGCCCTGGCGATTGCCGGACTGGGAGGCCTGGGTCATGCGGTTGAACAGGACGGTTGCGAGCGAGAGCGCGATGATCGAGTGCGGCAGGAGATAAAGCTGGCTCGCCATTTCGAGCACGGTGTTGCCCGGAATGAACTGCCACGTGGGATCGTCCGGGTTCGCCTCGCGGAGGTGCTCGCGCACAGCGCCCGGCATCGAGGCGACCCTCATGAGGTAGAGGAACGTGAGCTGCCCGACCGCGGTCGTCGCGAGCGTCCACGCGCCGATGCGTGCGGCGGCGCCGAGCCCCACACCGCGCCAGCCGAACTTGGGCCGCAGCCCGAGCCCGAGCCGGCCCACTGGCACGAACAGCATCGCGGTCTGGATCACGACGCCGATCGTCGAGGCCCCCGCGACGAGCAGCGTCTGGGGCGTGCCCCAGTTGTCGAGTGTGTGCTGGTGCGTGTTGTTCGTGCCGAAGATCCAGATGAACATCCCGAGGCCGGCGATGGCCACGATGTTGTTCACGAGCGGTGCCCACATGGCGGGCCCGAACGCGCCGTGCGCGTTGAGCACCTGCGTCAGCAGCGCATACAGACCGTAGAAGAAGATCTGCGGGAGACACCAATACGCAAAGACCGTGGCGAGGGCCAACTGGTTCCCGCTGTAGCCCGAAGTGGTGAGCTGCATGACGACCGGCGCCGCGATGGTCACGAGCGCCGTGAGCCCGAACGTGACCATGACGCCGAGCGTTAGGAGCCGGCTGATGTAGTCCGCGCCGCGATCCGGCGCCCCGCTCGCCTTGATGATCTGCGGGACGAGCACCGTGTTGAACACGCCGCCCGCGACCAGCAGGAAGATGAGGTTCGGCAGGTTGTTCGCGTTGACGAACGTGTCCGTCACGGTCGAGCCGAGGCCCAGCGCGTAAACGAGCATGAGCTGCCGGAGGAAGCCGAGGACTCGGGAGAGTAGCGTGCCGACTGCCATGATGGCACTGGACCTGGCCTCCGACGCCCCTCCGGTCTTCGCTGCCATCATGGGGCCGTCATTTCAGCAGATGCTCCGGGAGGACTTCCCGGGCCAGATCTGCGATGCGGCGCTCGTTCGGGAACGAGAGCCGCCGTGAGAGTTCGGAGATGGGCACCCACGCGACGTCGACGGCCTCCTGGTCGGGGTCGTTTTCGATCGTGAGCTCGCCGCCCACAGCTTGCAGGAGATAGTGGTGCACCGTCTTGTGGACGCGATGCCCCGTGACCGTGAACCAGTAGTCGATGCTTCCGAGGGGCGCGAGGATCTGGCCGTCGATCCCGGTCTCCTCGCTGATCTCACGCACGGCAGCCTTCTCGTTCGACTCCTTGCCCTCGGGATGACCCTTCGGGAGGCACCACTCGAGGCGCCCGCCGCGGTTGAGCCGCGCGATGATGGCGACCGGGAGATTCGGGTCGCCTGTGTCGACAATCACGCCGCCGGCGGAGATCTCCTCCACCGTCGGAAGGGCATGAACGTAGGCCTGTCCGGCCGGCGCGACGTGCGGCCCGATCGCGGATGGCAGGGGCGCACTCCTCCTCTTCTGAGGGTCGCTCGGCAACGGGATGACCATGCAGTCCACTCTAACCAGAAGGCCCTCGCAATGGTTGGCGCTCGGTAGGTGTGCTCGGGCTGCGCCGCGGATCTGCCAAGCTTTAAGGACTATGGCAGAAGAGAACACGCAACACGCGCACACGACGGCGGTCGGGTCACCCCCCGAGCGCTTCACCGTCGAACCCGTGGCGCTCGAGCTCGGCCGGCGGTTCGTGGGCGCTGGCTTCGAGGTGTCTCTGGTTGGTGGGCCCGTGCGCGATCTCTTCTTGGGTCGCCGATCGCTGGACCTGGACTTCACGACGAACGCGAGCCCCGACGAGACCCTTGCCGTGATCAAGGGCTGGGCGGACGCACACTGGGAGATCGGCCGCGAGTTCGGCACCATCGGTCTGCGCAAGGACGGTTTCCAGCTCGAAGTCACGACCTACCGCGCCGAGGCCTACGACCCCGAGTCGCGCAAGCCGGTCGTCGCCTTCGGCTCTTCCCTCACCGGGGACCTCAAGCGCCGCGACTTCAGCATGAACGCGATGGCCCTGCGCCTTCCCGCGCTCGAGCTCGTGGACCCGTTCGAAGGCCTCAGCGATCTCCATGCCGGGATCCTCCGCACGCCAGGCGCGCCCGAGGATTCGTTCTCCGACGATCCGCTGCGCATGATGCGCGCCGCCCGCTTCGCGTCCCAGCTCAAGGTCGACGTCGCCCCCGAGGTTCGCGCGGCCATGGCCGCGATGGCGGAGCGGCTCACGATCGTCTCGGCCGAGCGGATCCGCGAGGAACTCGTGAAGCTCATCAACGGTGCGGCCCCGCGAGCGGGGATCGATCTCCTCGTGGAGAGCGGGATCGCGGACGTGGTGCTGCCGGAGGTGAGCGCGCTTCGCCTCGAGGTTGACGAGCATCACCGCCACAAGGACGTCTACCAGCACTCGCTGACGGTCCTCGAGCAGGCCGTGGCCCTCGAGTCCGGCCCGGACGGGCCCGTGCCGAGCCCCGACTTCGTGCTGCGCTTCGCGGCGCTCCTCCACGACATCGGCAAGCCCGCCACGCGGCGCTTCGAGCCTGGCGGTGGCGTGAGCTTCCGCCACCACGACGTGGTCGGCTCGAAGCTCGTCAAGAAGCGCATGCGCGAGCTGCGCTTCGACAACGAGACCATCAAGGCTGTGGCACGGCTCGTCGAGCTGCACATGCGCTTCTACGGCTATGGCGACGCGGGGTGGACCGACTCGGCCGTGCGTCGCTACGTCACGGACGCCGGACCGCTGCTCGAGCGCCTGCATCGCCTCACCCGATCCGACGTGACGACGCGGAACCAGCGCAAGGCTGAGCGACTCGCCTTCGCCTACGACGACCTCGAGCACCGCATTGCGGAGCTCGCCGAGCAGGAGGAGCTCGCGGCCATTCGTCCGGACCTCGACGGCCAGCAGATCATGACCGTCCTGGGCATCAAGCCCGGTCCGCTCGTGGGCCGCGCGTACAAGTTCCTGCTCGAGGAGCGCATGGAGAACGGCCCCGTCACGGAGCACGAAGCGAGCGCGAAACTGCTTGAATGGTGGGCGGCGCAGCCGGAGTTCGAAGCCGGCGCACCGACAGAGACGGGAGTGGACGAGTGAGCGTCGAGGACTTCGGGCTACCGAGGCTGTGGCTCCTGCGGCACGGCGAGACGGAGTGGTCCAAGAGCGGCCAGTACACGGGGCTCACCGATCTTCCCCTCACCGCAGAGGGCGAGCAGCAGGCCCGGCAGGCCAAGGCGACGCTCGACGGCGTCCGTTTCGGTCTCGTGCTCACGTCGCCGTTGCAGCGGGCGCGGAGGACGGCGGAGCTCGCCGGCTTCCCCGAGGCGCAGCCCGAGCCCAACGCCGTCGAATGGGATTACGGAGACTACGAGGGCATCAAGTCCTCGGACGTCCGCAAGGACAATCCCGATTACCTCATCTGGACGCACGGCGTGCCGAACGGCGAGACCCTCGATCAGGTTGCCGCACGCGCGGACCGGGTCGTGGAGC
Organism: Sinomonas sp. G460-2; assembly: GCF_047759905.1. Lineage (NCBI taxonomy): Bacteria > Bacillati > Actinomycetota > Actinomycetes > Micrococcales > Micrococcaceae > Sinomonas > Sinomonas sp. G460-2. The sequence continues at coordinate 5,132 of NZ_JBKZWT010000150.1, forward strand.
GCGCCTTGGGCAGTGGCGTGCCTCATGTGCTCGTCGTGGCGCACGGCCATTTCTGCCGTATCCTCACGGCGCGCTGGCTTCGGCTTGCGCCAATCGAGGGCCGGCATTTCATTCTCGGCACCGCGAAAGTGTGTCGCCTCGGATGGGACAAGAAGACCCCGGCCGTCGAGGCCTGGGGCCTCTGAAACCAAATTCAGAGAAATTCTCCGCGCGGCTTGCCTTTTCTCCTGCCGGTGGGCTAACTTTACTTTTGTGCCCCGAGCGTCGCCTCGAGAGGCCCCAAGCAGTTCACATTTGGCAGCAGAGGAGGTTGGACCCATGATGACTACCCAGGTTCTGTACCGCGGTCGGATTGCCACGACGGCAGGCGGAGTCCGCGGCCTGCTGCCGATGTTTACGGCTGTCTTCGCGTAGACCTCAGCAGCTTGCCGGCCCGGCGGTTCCGGGCTGACTCTTGCACCTCTTCTTCGGGTAGCCCGAGCGTCCCCACGCTGTCAGCGCGAGCGGACGCCTGTGCTCCCTTTCTCCGGAATTGAGCCCTCCCCGAATTGGGCTACAGCCTTTCCGGCTTTTCCGCTACCCGCCCGGCTGATTTCGCGCGCCTCATTTGCGCGCGTCGCGCACGGTAACGAGCTCGGAAATCCCATCGCATTTCGCATGCCGTAATTCACCGCGCCCTGTGCGCGGTAATTCGTTACGCCCTCAGGAGCACCCATGTCTTCGTTGAGTCACTCGTCGCTGCCACTCGAACAATGCGACGAAACGCCCCTCCCGGAAGGCGACCACCCGCCGTCGTCCGCTGAGCCCATATCGCAGGAGGTGAGTACCGTGGTCCAGCGCGTGCTGCGCGCTTTCGCATCGCAAGTCGATGCTGAGCGCATCGAGGCCCATCGCGAGGCCGTTCAGCGCGAAGTCGCCCTGACAATTCCTGTGCGGTAAATGCTGGTCTGCGCCCTGGGTCTCGTGAAGAATCGCTCTCGTGTGCACGCGTGGTGCACCAGAAAGGGACCCATGCGCAGGAAAATCGTAGCCGCCTTTGCGGCTCTCGCGGCCGCCTTCGGGCTGGCGCTCACGGCAGCGCCAGCCCAGGCGAGCACGGGCGGCGAGCCGGACGGCAGCGCCCATCCGGGCGTCGCGATCATTGTGTATTACACGCCCGAGGGTCGCTTCCGCTGCTCGGCTGCGCTCGTCTCGCCGACGGTGCTGCTGACCGCCGCCCACTGCACCGACGGTGCGCTTGGAAAGACGCTCGTCTCCTTCGATTCCGTGATAGCCGAGCAGCCTCCCTCGGGCTTCCCCAACGCGGCCGATCGGAGCGTGGGCTACACGACGGCCGATCTCGCGGGTCGCGTCCAGGGGACCGCGCACACCGACCCGGACTTCTCCCACTTCACGGACGAGAACAACTGGAATGACGTCGGCGTGATCGTCCTCGATTCGCCCGTCTCCCTCCCCTTCTACTCGCTCGCCGCGGCGGGGACGCTCGAAGCGCTCGCGCCCGGTGACGTCCCCAAGACGGTCGTGACAGCGGTTGGCTACGGCACGGAGCTCGGCAAGCCGGCCTCGGGCCCGCAGCGGCGCGTTCCGATCACGTATCCGCTCATCCGCCGGTCCGTGGATCTGCGCGCCCAGAAGATCGGTCCGCAGATCCTCACGACCCACGGCAACGTCAATCCGGGCATGGGTACGGGTGGCATCTGCTCCGGCGATTCCGGCGGCCCCGCGTTCCTCGACGGCACGATTGTTGGGCTCACGAGCTTCGGGCGCAAGAACTGCCTCGCGCTGGACGGCCTGCAGCGCGTCGATCTCGCGCCGGTCCAGTCCTGGCTGGCGGGGTTCGGCGTCGGGTCGTAGTCCCGCTGGTGCCGCCCGTCGGATGGCGGGCGGCACCAGCAGGGCGGCAAGGCCTGGCCGGTATGCTCTGACCCATGGAACCCTCCGCGGATGACGGCGCGCGCGCGCCGCGCGCCGTCATCTCGCCGAGCCGGAACGATCCCCTCGTGGTCACGCTCAGCGAAGGGGTGGGTGGCCCCCTCGGCTCCCACGCGGCCCCGGGAGCGGCGCGGAGCGCCTTGTGGAACCCCGAACTCATTCTGCTGCTCCTGACCGCCGTGGCCGCGATCGGCGGGGTGCTCATCAAGGGGTACTGCCGCGTGAACGGCTGGACCTCGCCGACCGAGTTCTACGCCACGTGCTATTCCGACTTCCCCACGCTCTTCAAGGAACGCGGTCTCGCGGACGGCGTCCTCCCGCTGTTCTCACACGGGTCCCCGTTCGAGTACCCGGTCATCACGTCCCTCATCGCGGGCCTGACGGCGCTCGCCATTCCGGGAACGGGAGCTACGCCCGCGCGGGCCGGCGCGTACTTCGACCTCAACGCGGTCCTGGCCGCGGTCATGTGGATGGTCGCCGTCATGGCGACCGCCCGGGCCAATCCCCGGAGGCCTTGGGACGCCGCGCTCGTGGCGATTGCTCCCGGCGCGATCCTGGCTGGGTTCATCAACTGGGACTTCTGGGCCGTCGCGCTCCTTTCGCTCGGCCTGCTCGCGTTCGCGCGGAACCGGCCCGTGCTCGCGGGGATCGCTATCGGTCTTGGCACCGCGACGAAGTTCTATCCAGCGCTCGTGCTCGGCGTGTTCGTGCTCCTCGCGATCCGGACCGGCCGTTGGCGCCAGACAGTCGCGCTGCTCGGTTCCGCCCTCGCAGCGTGGGCCGCCGTCAACCTGCCCGCGATGGTGGGTGATCCGAAGGGCTGGGCGTTCTTCTTCCAGTACTCGACGGACCGGGACCCCGGTTTCTCCTCGGCCTACTTCGCCTGGAATCTCCTGGCCGAGAGGCTCCAGCTCGCGAAGATCTCGACGCCCGCGGCCAACGGGCTGTTCGTCGTGGGATTCGGGTTGTGCTGCCTCGCGATTGCGTTCGTCGCGCTCCACGCGCCGCGCCGGCCGCGCGTGGCCCAGCTCGCGTTCCTCGTGGTGGCGGCCTTCGTGCTCACCAGCAAGGTCTATTCGCCCCAGTATGTCCTGTGGCTCATTCCGCTCTTCGCGCTCGCCCGCCCGCGCTGGCGCGACTTCCTCATCTGGATGTCGGCGGAGGCGCTGCACTGGGTCGCGGTCTGGATGTACCTCGGGTGGACCACGAGCAACGGGCCCGTGCAGAACAACATCGACTCGCCGTATTACGTCTTAGCCGTTGCCGTTCATATGGCTGCTCTGGCATATATGTGCTCGCATGTCATTTCAGACATCTACGACCCTTCGCGCGACCCCGTCCGCCGCAGCCATCAGGACGACCCACAGGGCGGCGAATTCGACGGCGCGCCGGACGTGTTCACGCTCCCGCCGGTTCTCGAGGGGCCGCCGCGGGTGAGCGTTTCCGCCGAGCAGAGCTAGGCGTGGCGCGTCCCTTCGACCTCGCAGCGATCGGTGCCGGACTCCCGTTCGCCGAGGCCATGGTCGAGCTCGAGGCGGCCCTCACGGCGACTGGCGCGGGCGTCGCCGTCGTCCAAGCCCCGCCCGGCACCGGCAAGACG
>NZ_JBKZWT010000151.1:0-8651 GCF_047759905.1 Sinomonas sp. G460-2
TTCAGCGGCGGCGTCGATCGCCCGGTTCCGAGCCTGCTGGCGCGCGGCGTACCCGAAACCGATGAACATGAGTACCCCGAACGCAAGCCACTGCAGGGCGTAGGAAAGGTGGGTCCCGTCGTCGGGCTGCGGCTTGGGGAGCGCGGTCGGAGTCGTTGCCGCGGCGGGCGTCTCGCTCGCCATGAGGCCGTACGAGCCAGTCAGGATCGGGTACGCGACCTGTCCGGCGTATGTCGACAGATCGATGGATGCGAGCTGGCCCGACGGGGCGCCCCGATCGAGGTTTGGCTCGCTCGGGCGCAGACGGACGACGACGGTCACCTCGCCAGAGGGCGGGGCCGGGACGGAGTCGGGACGGCCCTGCTCCTGATTGCCGATCGGGAGCCAGCCGCGGTCCACGATCACCGTCTGCCCCGAATCGAGCCGGAACGGGATCACGACCTCGTAACCGGGTTGGCCGTTGAGCGGACGGTTGCGGACCACGCGAGTGTCCCCGACCTGATAGGAGCCGTGAAGGCTCACCTGCTCCCACTCGTGATCGCTCGCGAGGTGCGTGAACTGATCGGAGGCCTTGGCGAACGGCACTGGGGCGGCGTCGTAGTTCCGATTCACGAGGTTGATGACGGCCTGGGCCTCGTCCAGCCGAGACATCTGCCAGCGGCTCAGGAGGACACACGCGACCGCGAACAGGATGGCGAGGCCCAGATAGGTCAGCCAACGGCGCGAAAAGAGGAAGCGATACACGTCAGTGCCCCTCATTCGCGGCGGGCTGGGCGTGCGGCACGGTCTCGCGCCAGAGCGAGCGCGTCGTGAGATAGTCCTCGAGCCAGTCGCGGTGCTCGTCACACGCGAGCCAGATCTTGCGGCGCTCCGGCGTGTGGATCCTGGGGTTGTTCCAGAGGAGTTCCCACGTGGCGGCGGCTCGGCAGCCCTTGCGCGAGCAGACGGCCGCCTCGGGCTCGTCTCCGGGCAGCATTCCCAGAAGACTCACGCGCTCCTCTTTTCGTTGTCCTGCTCGCGGCGAGTGCCCTGTTGCTCGTCAGCGTCGCTGCCCTCGTCCCGAGAGGCGCGCCCCGCGTCGTCGCCGCTAACCGCCGAGGCCGCATCGTCGTCGTCCGCGTTGTCCACGATCTCGCCGGGCAGCACCTCGCCGTCGCCGGACGCGGCGAGGCCGCCCTCGAGCTCGGCCACGGGAGGTGCGTCGATGAGCGAATCGCTTTCGGAGTCGGCCTTGGTCTGGGCGTTCGCGATCACCACCGCGACCCACGGAAGGAACACGGCGCCGATCGCGGCGAGCAGCTTGAACCAGCCGTCCACCACGAACAGCAGGATGATGCACACCATGCGGATGCCCATCGCCGTCGCGTAGCGGACCATGCGCTTGTGCATGTCCTCGCTGTGGCCCGGGGCAGCCGTCGTGATGCTGTGGACCTCAGGGTCCTCGGAGGTTCGATCCTCCTCAGGCTCCTGGTCGGCTCCGTTCGTCAGTCTTTCCATCACTCTCCCAGTCGATCCATTGTCCCACCGGCGTCCCGGCCGGGCGAATCTGGAAGGCGCCAGCGGCGTGCTTGACGCGCGGTAGGCGGCGGCGCGGCGCACCGGCGGCTAGGATTCTCGACAGACAGCGGCAGTCGGACGCGGTGCCCGCGCTCCGACCGCTTCGGCCCGACCACGACCCTGAAGGAGCACCGTGAGCACGGAAGCCCATACCCCGCGCAGCGTCCTCATCACCGGAGGCAACCGCGGCATCGGCCTCGCGATCGCGAAGGAATTCGCGGCCAACGGCGACAAGGTCGCGGTCACGTACCGCACTGCGTCCGAACTGCCTGAGGGGATCCTCGGCGTCCAGGCGGACGTCACGGACGAGGCGTCCGTCGATCGGGCCTTCAGCGAGGTCGAGGCCGCGCACGGTCCGGTCGAGGTCCTCGTCGCCAACGCGGGCATCACGAAGGACACCCTCCTCCTGCGCATGAGCGAGGCCGACTTCACGTCCGTCCTCGACACGAACCTCACGGGCGCGTTCCGCGTGGTGAAGCGCGCGTCGAAGGGCATGATCCGCCTTCGCAAGGGCCGCGTGGTGCTCATCTCCTCAGTCTCCGGGCTCTACGGCGCGCCGGGGCAGATCAACTACTCGGCGTCGAAGGCGGGCCTGGTGGGCCTCGCGCGGTCGCTCACCCGCGAGCTCGGTTCGCGCGGGATCACGGCGAACGTGGTCGCGCCGGGCTTCATCAAGACGGACATGACCGCCGAGCTGCCCGAGGACACGCAGAAGGACTACCTCTCGCGCGTTCCCGCGGGCCGGTTCGCCGAGCCCGAGGAGGTGGCCGAGGTGGTGCGGTGGATCGCGAGCGACGAGGCCGCCTACATCTCCGGCGCGGTCATCCCGGTCGACGGCGGCCTCGGCATGGGCCACTGAGCCCACTAACAACTTCACGACGGAAGGAACTCACATGACTGAGCAGGGAACGGCGCCGGGAGCGTCGCTCGCAGGCAAGACGGCGATCGTCACCGGTTCGTCGCGCGGCATCGGCGCGTCGACGGCCAAGATCCTCGCGGGGGAGGGCGCCGCCGTCGTCATCAACTACCGGCAGAAGGCGCCGCGCGCGAACAAGGTCGTCGCGGAGATCGAGGCCGCGGGCGGCCGCGCGGTCGCCGTGGGCGGCGACCTCACCAACGCGGACGACGTCGATGCCCTCGCCCAGGCGGCGCTCGACAGCTTCGGTTCGCTCGACGTCCTCGTCCTGAACGCATCCGGCGGCATGGAGAGCGGCCTCGGCGAGGACTACGCGTTGCGGCTCAACCGCGACGCCCAGGTCAGCATGCTCAAGGCCGCGGCCGAGCGCATGAAGCCGGGCGCGCGCGTGGTGTTCGTCACGAGCCATCAGGCACACTTCATCGACTCGATGCCCACGATGGACGCCTACGAGCCCGTGGCCCGGTCCAAGCGGGCCGGCGAAGTCGCGCTGCGCGAGCTCATCCCGTGGCTTGAGGAGAAGGGGATCACGTTCGTGGTCGTCTCGGGCGACATGATCGAGGGCACCATCACGGCGACGCTTCTGGAGCGCGCTGCTCCCGGGGCGATCGAGTCGCGCCGCGAGGCCGCCGGGAAGCTGTACTCGGTCGACGAGTTCGCGGCCGAGGTCGCGAAGATGGTCACCGCCGATGTCCCGACCGGCCACACCGAGTTGGTGGGCGGCGCGGAGCACTTCACCGGCTGACCAGAGACCCGCAAGGTCCCGCCAAGGACCCGCAACCCCAGGGACGGGACCCCGCAACGTTGTGGGGTCCTGTCGCGCCTCAGACTCCCGCGAAGTACCGGATCACGTCGAGGTACGGGAGTTCGACAGCGGCGTCGGCCACGGCGCGCACGGCCGGCTTCGCATGGAACGCGACGCCCAGCCCCGCAGCCCCGAGCATGTCGAGATCGTTCGCGCCGTCGCCCACGGCGACGCACGCCTCGAGCTCCACGCCGCGCTCGGCGGCCCACGCCCGAAGGCTCTGCTCCTTGACGGCCCGATCCACGACGTCGCCAATTACCCGCCCGGTCAGGACGCCGTCGACAATCTCGAGTTCGTTCGCGCGCCAATAGTCCAAGCCCAAGCGCTCGGCGAGCGGCGCGAGGATCTGGTTGAAGCCGCCCGAGACGACGGCGACGGCGTGCCCCGCCGCGTGATACGCCTTGACGAGCTCCTCGGCGCCCGGCGTGAGGAGCACGGCGTCGCGGACGTGGTCGATCACCTCGACCGGCAGCCCCGCGAGCGTCTGGACTCGGGCGTGGAGGCTCTGGGCGAAATCGAGTTCGCCGCGCATCGCCGCCTCCGTGACGGCCGCGACCTCGGCGCGCTTCCCCGCGTGCTCGGCGAGCAGCTCGATGACCTCCTGTTGGATGAGCGTCGAGTCGACGTCCATGATGAGGAACTTCCGCTCGGCTTCGCGCACGCCTGCCGGCACAAGCGCGGCATCGGCCTCAGCGAGGCCCGCGAGCGCCTCGCGTGCGTCGCCAAGGCGCGCCGAGTCAAGCTCGACGCTGGCCGTCAGAACTTCGTACCGCGCGTCGCCCGCCGCCTCGAAAGGCCCGACGACGGCGCCCACCCGTGCGAGGAGCGTCGCCGCGGCGACGCCCGCCTCTGGGGAAAGCGCGCGGGCAGAGAGAACGAGGGCGAAGCGGGATGGCATAGCCGCGATTCTACCGAGGCCGGATGCAGTTCGCCGACGGCGGAAGTCTGCAATAGGGTCTTCTTCATGAGCAATGTTCTCCAGCTGACTGGCGTCAGCGTGGTCCGCGGCGCCAAGACGCTGCTCGACGGCATCGACTGGCAGGTGCGCGAAGGGGAGCGCTGGGTTGTGCTCGGCCCCAACGGCGCCGGCAAGACCACGCTCCTCCAGCTCGCGGCGGCCCGCATGCACCCAACGAGGGGAACCGTCGGCGTCCTCGACGAGACGCTCGGCAAGGTCGACGTCTTCGAGCTGCGGCCGCGCATCGGACTCGCCTCCGCGGCCCTTGCGAACCATATTCCCGAGCATGAGAAGGTGCTCAACGTCGTGGTCACTGCGGCCTACGGCGTCACGGGCCGCTGGCGCGAGCTCTATGAGAAGGACGACGAGCGCCGCGCGTTCCGCCTCCTCAACGAGTGGGGCATGGGGCCGCTGCTCGGCCGAGTCTTCTCGACGCTCAGCGAGGGCGAGCGCAAGCGCGTGCAGATCGCCAGGGCGCTCATGACGGACCCCGAGCTGCTCCTTCTCGACGAGCCCGGGGCCGGCCTCGACCTCGGCGGCCGCGAGGAGCTCGTGTACAAGCTCAGCGAGCTGGCCCAGGACGACGTCGCGCCCGCCCTCGTGCTCGTCACGCACCACCTCGAGGAGGTCCCGCCGGGCTTCACGCACGCGCTCCTTCTGCGGGACGGAAAGGTCGTGGCGCAGGGCGAGATCACGAGCGTCCTGACGGAGGAGAACCTGAGCGAGACGTTCGGCATGCCGCTCGACGTGACGGCCAACGGCGGCCGGTACACCGCGGTGCGTCGGGCCACCGCGGCCGCCGCAGTCTGATCGTGGAGTTCTGGCGCGAGCTTCTCGTCTTCATCGGCGGCCTCTGGGCCGGAACGATCAACACGATCGTCGGCTCGGGGTCACTCGTGACGTTCCCGATCCTCGTCTCGCTGGGTTTCCCGCCCGTCAATTCGATCATCTCGAACGCGATGGGCCTCGTGGCCGGAGGCTTCTCCGGTGCGTGGGGCTACCGGCGCGAGGCGGCGAGCGCGCGGCGCACGCTCCTGCGGCTCCTGCCCGTCTCGTTTCTCGGTGGCCTGCTCGGCGCGTACCTGCTCCTGCACCTGCCTGAGAGCGTGTTCGGCTACGTCGCCCCGATCCTCATCGTCGTCGCGATCCTCCTCGTGATCTTCCAGCCCCGCCTCTCTGCGTGGGCCAAGCAGCGCCAAGCTCTCACGCATGTGACCCCGGAACAGGCGGACCACCAGAAGCTCCCGATGGTCCTCTACGTCCTCACATTCCTGATCGGCGTTTACGGCGGATACTTCACGGCCGCGCAGGGCGTTCTGCTCATGGGGGTCCTCGGGATCTTCTTCCACGGGACGCTCCAGCAGTCCAACGCCATCAAGGTGATCCTGAGTCTCGTCGTGAACCTCATCGCGGCCGTCTCGTATCTGCTCCTCGCGTTCGACCGCATCAACTGGCTCGTCGTCCTCCTCATCGCCGTCGGCTCCCTGCTCGGCGGGTTCCTCGGCGCGGGCATCGGGCGCCGCATGTCGCCCACCGTGCTGCGCGTCGTCATCGTGATCCTCGGCGTGGTTGCTCTCGTCAACATGATCGGGAAGCTTGTGGCCGCGTGAGCGCGGTGCGGATCGACGGCGCCGACGATCCGCGCGTCGCCGACTACACGCATCTCACCGACGTCCACCTCCGCAAGGTCCGCGAGCCGGCCGAGGGCCTCTACATCGCCGAATCCTCGCGGGTGCTGCGGCGAGCGCTCGCGGCGGGACACCGTCCGCGCTCGTTCTTCCTCGCCGACAAGTGGCTCGAGGGCCTCGGCGACGTCCTCGAGGCCCACCCGGACGTCCCCGCGTTCGTCGGTTCGCCCGAGCTTCTCGAGGAGATCACGGGCTTCCACCTCCATCGCGGCGCGATGGCGGCGATGCACCGGCCGGCGCCCGTCCCCGTCGAGTCGCTCCTGGCCGACGCCCGTCGCGTTGCCGTGCTCGAAGACATCACCGACCACACGAACGTTGGCGCGATCTTCCGTTCGGCCGCTGCCCTCGGCGTCGACGCCGTGCTCGTCACGCCGAGGTGTGGGGATCCGCTGTACCGCCGCAGCATCCGTGTGAGCATGGGCACGGTGTTCCAGGTGCCGTGGGCCCGCCTCGACGAGTGGCCCGCGGGCGTCGGGACGCTGCGCGATCTTGGCTTCACCGTCGCCGCCATGGAGTTGACCGAGGACGCCGTGGACGTCGACGCCCTCGCGGCGCGGGACGTCGAGCGGCTCGCGCTCGTCCTCGGCACCGAAGGCGCGGGCATCCTCCCGGAGACGCTCGACGCCGTCGACCTCGCCGTGAAGATCCCGATGCGCGCTGGCGTCGACTCGCTCAACGTCGCCGCGGCGAGCGCTGTCGCGTTCTGGGAGCTGCGCGCGCGGTGAGCTCGGGCCCACGCAGCCGCGCCCGCCCGCGGGAGGAGGCGCCGCCGTCGTGCTAGGATTTATAGCTGGTCCTCCAACCGGGAGGACGTTCACACCTGGCCTCTGGCAAAATCCAGGGGCGTAAGCAAAGGGCCCATTGTGAAGTCTGACATCCACCCGAAGTACGAGGCTGTTGTCTTCAACGACCTCGCTTCTGGCGTCAAGTTCCTGACGCGCTCCACCGTCTCCTCGGACAAGACCATCGAGTGGGAGGACGGCAACACCTACCCGGTCATCGACGTCGAAATCTCCTCCGAGTCGCACCCGTTCTACACGGGCAAGCAGCGCATCATGGACTCGGCTGGCCGCGTCGAGCGCTTCAACGCGCGCTTCAAGAACTTCGGCAAGAAGGCCTAAGGCCTCCTGCCGCCAGCAAGGCGCCGTCCCCCACGGGGCGGCGCCTTTGCTTTTTCGCACGCCTGGACCCTCGGCCCGAGCGCGTCCGACGGCGGGACTAGGCTTGGTGCCGTGGCTGAACATCACGGCGAATACAAGGTTCCGGGCGGCAAGCTCGTCGTCGCGGACCTCGCGACGGAGAGCGGCGCGATCACGTGGGCGAGCATCAATGGGGACTTCTTCCTCGAGCCGGACGAGGCCCTCGCCGACATCAACGGGGCCCTAGTGGGTCTCTCAACGGATTCGCCGAACGCCACGATCAGCGCGGCCGTCGCGGAAGCGGCCGGGCCGGGAACGGTCATGTTCGGCTTCGACCCCGAGTCCGTTGCGGTCGCGGTGCGCCGCGCGCTCGGCCACGCGACGACGTGGGCCGACCATGACTGGGAGATCATCCCGCCACAGCCCCTGCACATCACGGAGCAGGTCGCACTCGACGAGGTCCTCACGCGCGAGGTCGGGGAGGGCCGCCGTAATCCCACGCTCCGGCTGTGGGACTGGGACGAGCCGTCGGTCGTGATCGGGACCTTCCAGTCGTACCGGAACGAGGTCGATCCCGACGGCGTCGCGCGCCACGGGATCACGGTCGTGCGCCGCGTGAGCGGGGGCGGGGCGATGTTCATGGAGGCCGGGAACTGCATCACGTACTCGCTGTACCTTCCGACGTCCCTCGTCGACGGCCTCTCGTTCGCGGACTCGTACCCGTTCCTTGACGCGTGGGTCATGGAGGCGCTCTCCTCGGTGGGCGTCAAGGCGTTCTACAAGCCGCTCAACGACATCGCGACGGATGCCGGCAAGATCGGAGGCGCCGCGCAGAAGCGCTTCGGCAACGGGGCGATGCTCCACCACGTGACCATGAGCTACGACTTCGACGCCGCCAAGATGACCGAGGTGCTGCGGATCGGCCGCGAGAAGATCTCGGACAAGGGCATTTCGAGCGCGCAGAAGCGCGTGGACCCGCTCAAGCGGCAGACGGGTCTCGCCCGCTCGGCGATCATCGAGGAGATGATGGCCACGTTCGAGCACCGCTACGGCGCCCGCCGCACCGTGCTTTCCGCTGCGTCACTCGGGGCGGCGCGCGAGCTCGCGGCGTCGAAGTTTGCCACGCACGCGTGGCTGCACCGGGTGCCCTAGCCTCGCTGTGACCTCGCCTGAGCCGCCAGCGCCCGGCGCAGGTGGTCGCGCTGCTCGGTGACGATCCTGCGGAGTGCCGCCGGAGCAGCGGCATGCGCAGCGTGCCAAGAGTCCGTGCGGAGCAGGAGGGCGTTCTCCTCGGGAGCCTCCCCGGTGCCTAGCGACTCATCGGACGGGAAGAGGCCCCGCACGATCCGGCTCGCGATCTCGTTGGACCGCTCGCCCCAGACCCGCTCGAGCAACGCGAAGTAGCGCTCCCTATAGGCCGCGCGCAGCGAGTCCGGGCCGAGCGAGAACCCCTCGACGGTGGCGCCGAGAAGCTCGTTCGAGAGCGACTCCGACTCGATCACGGCGTTCCATGCGGCGTGCTTCGCCTCGGCGGTGGGCCGCGCGGCGACGGCGAGGGCGTAACCAACGCGGCCGCGAGCGGTCGCGT
>NZ_JBKZWT010000152.1:0-8610 GCF_047759905.1 Sinomonas sp. G460-2
CGACCTCCAGGCGCTCTCGGCGGCGGGCTGGAACTGCCCCGAGCTCCGCCGGAACGGGCTTCAGGTCGAGTCCGCCCGCGGCTACCTCCTCAACGGGGTCCCGACGCTCGTGATCCGCATCGGCGATGGCTCACACACGATCTCGCTCATGGAGCAGCTGCCTCGGAACGCGGGCGGTGCGGCGCCGGAGACCACCGTCCTCGCGTCGGATTTCCCGAACGCCGAGACTGCTGACCTGGTGCGGAGCGCACCCCCGGCCGGCGCGATGCAGGCCGCGGAGAGCCCCGTCGACAGGCTCGCCCGCGGGCTGCATCTGGTGCTGAACGCGTCGGGCCGGCCCTGATCACTGAGTCCGCGCGGGACGAATCGTCCTCGCCAGTCCGCAGAAGGTAGTCTTCGAACGTGCCCGGAATGAACGAGCTCTTCATCCTGCTGGTCATCGCGCTTCTGGTGATCGGCCCCAAGCGGCTGCCCGAATACACGCAGAAGCTCACGAACATCGTCCGGGAACTCCGTCGCATGGCCTCGGGCGCGAGGGATCAGCTCAAGGAGGAGACCGGCGTCGATCTCAACGAGGTCGATTGGCGGAAGTACGATCCGCGTCAGTACGACCCCCGGAAGATCATTCGCGACGCGCTCCTCGAGGACTCGCCGGCGCAGGCAACGTCGGGCGCCGACACAGCCGCCGCGTCAACGGTCGCCGCCGCGGCTGTTGCGCCCACTGCGACCCCGGAGCCAGCGCCACAGCGGGTCATCGAACGCCTCGCGCCGGGCCAGCCCGCGCCGTTCGACGCCGACGCGACCTGAGCAGGCGAAGCAAGGGGAGCGTCCGCGGCGAAGTGTTGCCCGCGGCGAAGGCGCCGAGCCGCGCGCTAGCTTCTCTGAACGTGGAGCCCGAGGCTCCGGCCGGCCAGCCCGCGGGGAGACGAGGCGAGCCGGCTCGCGACGTCCTTGAGCACCGCGGACGACGGCGACGCCGGGTCACGCAGGACGATCGGCACCCCGGCGTCCCCTCCCTCGCGCAACGCGACGTCGAGGGGGATCCGGCCGAGCAGCGGCACGGGTGCGCCGAGCGCCTCGGTGAGCCGCTCCGCGACTCGCTCGCCCCCGCCGCTTCCGAAGACCTCGAGCACCGTCCCGTCGGGGAGAGTCATGCCGGCCATGTTCTCGATGACTCCTGCCACCCGCTGTCCGGTCTGGGCCGAGACGGAGCCGGCGCGCTCGGCCACGTCCGCCGCCGCGGCCTGCGGCGTCGTGACGATGAGGAGCTGGGCGCTGGGGAGCAGCTGCGAGACCGAGATCGCGACGTCCCCTGTGCCCGGCGGGAGGTCGAGGAACAGGACGTCGAGGTCGCCGAAGTAGACGTCGGAGAGGAACTGCTCGAGGGCGCGGTGGAGCATGGGCCCGCGCCACGCGACCGCCTGGTTTCCGGTGACGAACATGCCGATCGAGATGGCCTTCACGCCGTGCGCCACGGGTGGAAGGATCATGTCCTCGACGCGGGTTGGGCCCTGCGTGATGCCGAGCAACCCGGGAACTGAGAAGCCGTGCACGTCCGCATCGACGATCCCGACGCGGAGCCCGCGGGCCGCGAGCTCGCACGCGAGGTTCACCGTGACGGAGGACTTCCCCACTCCGCCCTTGCCGCTCGCCACAGCGTAGACCTTCGTGAGGGAGTCCGGCCTGCTGAACGGGATGCCGCGCTCGGGGCGCAATCGGTCGCGGAGCGCCTGGCGCTGCTCAGGGCTCATGACCTCGAGCTCGACCGCGATGTCCTCGACGCCGGGAACCTTGGCGAGCGCCGCACGGACGTCAGCGTCGATCGTCCCCCGCAGGGGGCATCCCGCGATGGTGAGGAGCACGCGCACGGCGACCTGGCCGCCGTCGACCGTTACCCCGGCGAGCATGCCGAGCTCGTCGATGGGCCGCCGGAGCTCCGGGTCGATCACGGTCGAGAGGGCAGCGCGGACCGCCGCCACATCGGGGCTGGTCACTGCTCGCGGGCCCCTTCGGGGGCGCTCGAGCTCGGTTCGGCGGCCCCGAGCACCGGTTCCTGGGCCTCCGAGGCCTCCTGGGCCTCTTGGCTCCGCCCGTTCCGGTCCTTCTTGTCCTTGCGACGCTTGGACGAATTCCCGGCAGCGTTCTGCTCGGAGAGCTCGTCGATGATCGACCTGAGCTCGGCGCGCACCTCTGCCCGGATGAAGTCGCGCGTCGCGACGTCGCGCATGGCGAGGCGAAGGGAGGCGAGCTCGCGCGTGAGGTACTCGGTGTCGGCGAGGTTGCGCTCGTTGCGCGAGCGATCCTGCTCGATCTGCACGCGGTCACGGTCGTCCTGGCGGTTCTGCGCGAGCAGGATGAGCGGCGCGGCGTAGGAGGCCTGGAGCGAAAGGAGCAGCGTCAGGAGCGTGAAGTTGAGGGACTTCGGGTCGAACTGGAACTCGGCGGGCGCGAGGGTGTTCCACCCGAGCCACAGAATACAGAAGACCGTCATGTAGACGAGGAACTGCGGCGTGCCCATGTAGCGCGCAAAGCGCTCGGCGAAGCGCCCGAACGCGTCCCGGTCCGGGTTGAACGTGGGCAGGAGCTTGAGGCGATTCTCGAGCGGCGTGTCGAGACCTGGCAGCAGCTTGCGCGGTTCAGCCAAAGCTTCCTCCGACCTTCTTGAGTGGGGCGCCGTCGTCATGCGCACGCCAGTCGTCGGGGAGGAGATGGTCGAGGAGGTCGTCCACCGTCACGGCTCCGACGAGCCGACCGTCCGCGTTGACCACGGCGAGCGAATTGAGGTTGTACTGCGCCATCGAGTGGGCCACCTCGCCGAGCTGGGCGAGGTCCGAGACGGGCTCGAGGCCCTTGTCCACGATCGAGCCGAGCTGTTCGGGCGGGGCGCTGCGCAGAAGCTGCTGGATGTGCACCGTGCCGAGGTAACGACCCGTTGGTGTCTCGAGCGGCGGCCGGCAGATGAAGACGGCGGACGCGAGCGCGGGGCTCAGTTCTTCGCGGCGCACGTGGGCGAGCGCTTCGGCGACGGTTGCCTCGGGCGGGAGGATCACGGGGACGGGCGTCATGATCGAGCCAGCCGTTCCCTCGTCGTACTGGAGGAGGCGCCGCACGTCGTCGGCCTCCTCGGGCTCCATGAGCTGGAGAAGTTCCTCGGCGCGGTCCGCCGGGAGATCTGCGAGGAGGTCCGCGGCGTCGTCGGGATCCATCTCCTCGAGGATGTCCGCCGCGCGCTCGTTGTCGAGCGAGGAGAGGATCTCGACCTGATCGTCCTCGGGCAGTTCCTGGAGCACGTCGGCGAGCCGCTCGTCCTGGAGCTCGGACACGACCTCGAGGCGGCGCTGATCGCTCATCTCCTGGATGGCGTCGGCGAAGTCTGCCGCCTTGAGGTCCTCGTGGCTCGCGAGGAAGTGGGTTGCTGCGCGCGTGCCGCCGCGCGCGTCGAGCCGAACCTCGTCCCAATCCACGAGGGTCGTCGCGCCGCGACGGAGGCCCCGGAGCCCGCGGCCGGGCGTCTCGCGGCGGACGAAGAGCTTGCTCACGAGCCAGTCGCCGTTGCGCTGCTCGTCCATCGCGACATCCTCGACGGTGCCCTTCGTGCCGTCGTCGAGGAGGGTCGCTCCGAGGTCGAAGAGGTCGCCCAGCACGAGCATCTCGGCGCCGCGCTGCTCAAAGCGGCGCAGATTGACGAGGCCCGTCGTGATGACCTGGAACTGGTCCATCGAGGTCAGCCGGGTCATCGGAACGAACACGCGGCGCTTGCCGGGAACCTCGACGACGATGCCGATGGCCTGGGGGGCTCGCTGCCCCCGCGCGATCACGACGACGTCGCGGAGGCGCCCCACTCGGTCGCCGAGCGGGTCGAACACATCGAGGCCAAGAAGCCTCTTCACGAACACGCGCGTGGGATTGGGGCTCACGTGCCTAGGCTACTCCAGAGGCAAGTCCGTGCTCACTCTGAGCGGAAACACAGTCCGAGGCGGCCATCTCGGGTAAGAATGAAGTCATGTCAAACATGTTCGGTTCTCGCGGCCCCATCGATCAGGCGCGCTCCCTCCCGCAGGGGGAGGTCGTGGGATCGTACACGTCCTATCTCGACGCCCAGAAGGCCGTCGACTATCTTGCCGACCAACAGTTCCCCGTCGAGCTCGTGGCGATCGTGGGCAACGACCTCAAGCTCGTTGAGCGCGTCACGGGCCGCCTGAGCTACCCGCGCGTTGCCCTCAACGGTGCGTTGAGCGGCATGTGGTTCGGCCTCTTCGTCGGCGTCCTGCTCTCGTTCTTCTCCTCGGGCGGCGGCTACTTCTCGATCATCACGTCGGTGCTCATGGGCGCGGCGTTCTTCATGCTCTTCGGCATCGTGACCTACGCGATGCAGCGCGGCAAGCGCGACTTCACGTCGACGAGCCAGGTCGTGCCGACGAGCTACGACGTGGTCGTCGCGTTCGAGGCCTCCGCTGAGGCGCGCCGCCTCCTGCACCAGCTCCCCATGGGTCAGAGCCAGCAGGGCTGGGGCGCCCAGCAGCCGTGGCAGCAAGGCCAGGGCCAGCCGGGGCAGCATCAGCCGGGCCAGAACCAGCCAAGGCAGCATCAGCCAGGACAGCAGGCGGGTCAGAACGAGCCTGCGCAGCACGGCTGGGATCAGGGCCAGAGCCACTGGGACCAGCCGCAGGAACCGCAGCGGCCCACGGGCTGGACGGATCCGTACGGCGTCAACGCGGGTCAGGGCCAGCAGCAGCCCCAGCCTCCGGCCCAGCCGGAGCAGCCCGCCCAGCCGCCGCGCAGCGGCTCGGGCTACCGCGACCTCCCCGACGGCCGTCCGCAGTACGGCATCCGGATCGACCAGGACCGTCCCCAGAGCGGGGAAGCCGGTGAGGAAGGCCAGGAGGGCCGCGGCGAAGGCGAGGGCCACGAGGGCGGCGCCGCCCACAAGAACGACGGCGCCACCCCCGAACGCTGAGAGGGAACCTCCCGCGCGTCGGCCTTCGAGCCGAACGTCAGCCTTCGAGCAGGCGGCCCATCCAGGCCTCGACCTCGTCCGGCGTGCGCGGGAGGGCAGCGCTGAGGTTCACGGGGCCGCCTGCCGTCATGACGATGTCGTCCTCGATCCGGACGCCGATGCCGCGGTACTCCTCGGGCACCGCAAGGTCTTCTGACTTGAAGTAGAGGCCCGGCTCGATCGTGAACACCATGCCCGGCGTGAGCTCGCCGTCGAGGTAGAGCTCGGCGCGGGCCTGCGCGCAGTCGTGCACGTCGAGCCCGAGGTGGTGGCTTGTGCCGTGGGGCATCCACCGGCGGTGCTGCTGGCCCTCGATCGTGAGGGCCTCGGCGGCGCTCACCGTGAGGAGGCCCCACTCCTCGAGCCGGGTCGCGAGGACCTCCATCGCGGCCGTGTGGACGCTCCGGAACTTGGCCCCGGGCTTGGCCGCGGCGAAGGCGGCATCCGCGGCGTCGAGCACGGCCTGGTACACGCGGCGCTGCACTTCGCTGAAGCGGCCGGTGATCGGGACCGTGCGGGTCACATCCGCCGTGTAGAGCGACTCGGCCTCGACGCCCGCGTCCACGAGCAGGAGCTCGCCCTCGCGGATCGGGCCGTTGTTCGTGGTCCAGTGCAGCGTCGTCGCGTTGTTGCCACCCGCGGCGATCGTGTCATAGCCGAGGTCGTTGCCCTCTTCGCGGGCCTTCGCGTAGAACGCGGTTTCGATGACGCGCTCGCCGCGGCGATGCGTCACGGCGCGCGGGATCGCCCGGACGATCGCCTCGAATCCCTCCGCCGTCGCGTCGACCGCGGACTGGAGCTGCTCGAGCTCCCACTCGTCCTTGATGAGGCGCAGCTCGGAGAGGGCCTCCTTGAGCTGGTCATCGAGGGCGTCGAGCTCGCTCAGGTCCAGGTTTTCGGGGTTCTGGGCCGTGTTGAACCGGGCCGTGTCGATGAGGGCGTCGAGGTTCTCGTCCACCTTGCGGACCAGTCGGACGGAGATGCCGCCGATCTCGGGGGCACCCACGCCCTTCGTCAGCGCGAGCTCGAGCTCCTCGAGGTGCGCCGTCGCGAGGCCGAGGCGCGCGTTGAGCTCCGTGAGCGTGGGACGCCGTCCCACCCAGAACTCGCCCGTGTGGGCGTTCGCGTAGAACTGCTCGGTGTCGCGGCCGGCGAGCGGGCGGAAGTACAGCGTCGCGCTGTGGTGCCCGCCGCCGTCGCCCTTGCCCTCCTCGACCGGCTCGAGGACCAGGACGGCGTCCGGCTCGTGATCGACGCCGAGGCCCGTGAGGTGGGCGAACGCCGAGTGGGGGCGGAAGCGGTAGTTCGTGTCGTTCGAACGGACCTTCGGCGGGCCTGCGGGGATGACGAGGCGCTCGCCCGGGAAGCGATCCGAGATGGCCCGGCGGCGGCGCGCCGCGTGCTCGGCGACGGCGTCGAGCGGCGGAAGCGTCTGGTCGGCGGGGGACCACTGCGAAGCCATGAAGGCCTTGAAAGCGTCAGAGCTGGGCCGCTGCGATCGGTTGTCGACGCGGTCCTCGAGCGGTTGGGTGGACTGCTGCGCGGAATGCTGGCCGGGCTCGTGGCCGGGCATGGAGTCTGTTGCGTTCACCGTGCCATTCTTCCATCGGGGCGCGCGAAGTCCAGCCCTCCCACCGAGCGCCGAGGCGGTTATCGTGGTCGCGTGAGGATTGATCTGCACGCTCACTCGAGCGTCTCCGACGGCACCGACTCCCCGGCTGGCCTCGTTGAGGCCGCGCTCGAGGCGGGGCTCGACGCCGTCGCCATCACGGACCACGACTCGACGGGCGGCTGGGACCAGGCAGCCGCCGCGGCGCGCGAGCTCGGGATGGTCCTCGTGCCCGGCATGGAGGTCTCGTGCCGCACGCCCGAGGGGATCAGCGTGCACGTGCTGAGCTATCTGCACGACCCGCAGCACCACGGCCTCCTCGAGGAGATCTCGAAGTCGAAGGATGCTCGCCTGAGCCGCGCCGAGCATATGGTCTCGCTCCTCGCCGAGGACTACCCGCTCTCGTGGGATGACGTCACGCAGCACCTCGCACCGGGCGCCACCGTGGGCCGCCCGCACATCGCGGACGCGCTCGTCGCGGCCGGGATCGTGGGCGACCGCTCGGAGGCGTTCGCGACGATCCTCTCCTCGCGTTCGCGCTACTTCGTCCAGCACTACGCGCCCGAGCCCGCGGTCGCCGTCGAACTCGTGCGAGCGGCTGGCGGGGTGCCGGTCTTCGCGCATCCGGTCGCCGAGTCGCGGGGGCGCACCGTGGGCGAGGCGACGTACCACGACATGATCGACGCGGGCCTGGCCGGGCTCGAGGTGTTCCACCGTGACAACCCCGAGGCGAGGCGGCCCTTCCTCCTCGCGCTCGCCGAGCGGCGCGGCCTGTTCCTCACGGGCGCGTCCGACTATCACGGGTCCGGCAAGTCCAACCGCCTCGGGGAGAATACGACCTCGCCCGAGGTGTTCGCGGAGATCGAGCGGCAGGCGAGCGGAACCGCCGTCGTCCGCCCTTAGTCCTCACGGGGAGGAGCGATTAGTCCTCCCGGGGAGGGACCAGCGTGCCGGGCTCGGCGCGCACGACCTCCGCGGTGGGGAGCCGGCGCGCCATGACCTCGACGGCCTGCGGGTTCGTGTCCACGCACACGAAGCGGCGGCCGAGCGCGTGCGCGGCCGCCCCGAGCGTCCCCGAGCCCGCGAAGAAGTCCAGGACCCAGTCGCCGGGCCGCGAGCTCGCGGCGACCATGCGGCGCACGAGGCCGAGCGGCTTCTGGGTCGGGTAGCCGGTCTTCTCGCGCCCCGTCGGTGAAACGATGGTGTGCCACCACACGTCCGTGGGCAGCTTGCCGAGCTCGCGCTTCTCCGGCGTCACGAGCCCGGGCGCCATGTACGGCTCGCGGTCCACCTCGGCGCTGTCGAAGTGGTAGTTCTCGGGGTCCTTGACGTAGACGAGGATCGTGTCGTGCTTCGTGGGCCAACGCCGGCGGGCGCGCGCGCCGTAGTCGTACGCCCACACGATCTCGTTGAGGAAGCACTCGCGGCCGAAGATCATGTCCAGCATGACCTTCGCGTAGTGGACCTCGCGGTAGTCGAGGTGCAGGTAGAGCGTCCCGTCGTCCGCGAGGACGCGCCACGCCTCGAGCAGCCGAGGCTCGAGGAACGACCAGTAGTCGCCGAACGCGTCGTCGTAGCGGTGCAGCGCGCCCTTGATCGTCTCGTAGCGCTGCCCGCCGAAGCCCACCCGGTCCCCGGTCTCGCTCCGGACCATCGTCGTGGACTGGCGGCGCTGCGCCCGCCCCGTGTTGAACGGCGGATCGATGTACACCATCGTGAACGCGCCGTCCGGGAGGGACGGCAGGAAGTCGGCGTTGTCCGCTTCGACGACGAGGTCCGGGCCATCCGGACGCCACACGCCGGGAGCCTCCACGTACGTTCCGCGCCTAGTCGGCCTGCGTGCGGCTCACGACCTCGCCTTCGACGCGGCGCGTCCGCGAACGACGACGGCGCGCGGCCAGCACGCCACGATCCACACCTTCCTCGGCGTTCCCCTGGAGGAACACGGCCGCGGCCTGAGCGGCCGGCCCCTGCTCGGCGGAGCCCTGCTCGGCCTCGGCGGCGG
>NZ_JBKZWT010000153.1:0-8596 GCF_047759905.1 Sinomonas sp. G460-2
CGCTCGACTACGGTGACCTCGTGGCCCTCGCCGCCCGCATCGCACGCGACGTGCCCGAGGCCGGAAGGCTCTTGAGATCGCAATACCGTGCGGTGCTCCTCGACGAGTTCCAGGACACCTCCCACGCGCAGACCGTGCTGTTCTCGCAGTTGTTCGGAGGCGGCCACTCCGTGATGGCGGTCGGCGATCCCAACCAGTCGATCTACGGCTTCCGGGGCGCCTCGGCCGGCCAGCTCGCGACGTTCCCATCGACCTTCCCGCGGATCCTCCCGGACGGCGGCAGGGCGCGCGCCGCCGTGAGCCACCTGACGACGGCGTGGCGCAACAGCGTCTCCGTGCTCGCGACCGCGAACATCGTGTCGGTACCCCTGCGCCACACCGCTCCGTACGCGCAGGGCGCGGCCCGCGCGGACGTCCGGACGCTCGAGCCGAGCCCCGCGGCGCAGCGCGGACGGGTCGTGCTTGGTCGCTTCACCGATGAGCTTGAGGAGGCCCGGGCCATCGGGGACGAGCTCGCGGCGTTTGCGTCCTCGCGTGGCGTCGCACTGGGCCACGGCGCGGGCCCCAGACCCCCCAGGAGGGCGGGCGTCGAGCCGGATCGGCCTACGATGGCGGTCCTGTGCCGCAAGCGTGCCCAGTTCGCCTCCGTGCGCCGCGAGCTCGAGCTTCGCGGAGTGCCGTACGAGGTCGTGGGCCTGGGGGGACTCCTCGACACACCGGAAGTCATCGACGTTGTGAGCACACTGCGCGTCATCGCGGATCCTGGCCGGTCGGACGCGCTCATGCGCCTCATGACCGGCGCGCGCTGGCGGCTCGGTCCGGCGGATCTCATGGGCCTCGCGGACTGGTCGAGACACCTCGCGGTCCGTCGCGCCCAGGCGGCGCGGCCCGCCGAGCAGGATCTCGACGCTCCGGGCAAGTCGGAGGAGGAGGTCGTCGAGGGCGACCTCGCCGATGCCGCGAGCCTCGTCGAGGCGATCGACCGCCTGCCGCGCCCCGAATGGGTTTCAGGGGCGGGCCGGTCGATCAGCCCGGAAGGGCTGTCACGCCTGGCCAGGCTGCGCAACGAGCTCCGCACGCTCCGAGCCCTCAGCTCGGACGAGATCGGCACGCTCATCGCGCACGTCGAGCGGTCGCTCCTGCTCGATATCGAGCTCGCGGCCCGCCCCGGCGCCTCCGTCCACCAAGCTCGGCGGAATCTCGACGCATTCCAGGAGGCCGCGGCCTCGTTCCTTGCGCAGTCCACCTCGTCCGAACTCTTGGCGTTCCTCTCGTGGCTCGACGCCGCCGTCCAGGAGGAATCCGGCCTCGACATGGCGCCGAGCGAACCGATTCCTGGGGCGGTCCAGCTGCTTACGGTGCACGCCTCGAAGGGCCTCGAATGGGACGCTGTGGTCGTCGCCGGGCTCAACCAGGGCGCCTTCCCCAGCGGCGGCAACGATCGTTGGACGAGCGGCTCGTCGGCCCTTCCGTGGCCCCTGCGCGGCGATCGTCGCGAACTGCCGCAATGGGACACCGACCAGCCCGATCAGAAGAGCTGGGTCGACGCCGAACGGGCTTTTTCGGACGACGCCGACGCTCACGCCGAGCGCGAGGAGCGTCGCCTTGCGTACGTGGCCTTCACGCGCGCGAAGGAGCTGCTCGTCGCGACCGGCTCTGCGTGGTCGGCGAGCCGCGCCAAGCCGATGCTTTCCTCGCCCTTCCTCGCGGAGCTCCGGGACGCGGCCGCAGAGCACGGCTTCGAAGTGGCGGCTTGGGTCGAGGACAGCGAGCTGCCCGACGAGAATCCGCTCCACGCTGAGCCCGAGGCCTCGGTGTGGCCCTACGACCCGCTCGAGGGACCGCTCGATGCCGCAACCGGGCGTCGGAGGAGCCTCACCCGCGGCCGGCGGGAGCCCCTCGAGCGGGCCGCCGCGGCCGTGCTCGCCGCGATTGATCAGTCCGAAGGCCCCATGGGCAACACCCTGCCGAACGGGGCTGCGCCGTCGAACGGGGCTGCGCCGTCGAACCGGGCTGCGCCGTCGAACGGGGCTGCACCATCGAACGGGGCTGCGCCGACCATCGCAGCTGATGTGCTGAGAGAACCTCAGCCGCCAAGCGGACTCTCGCCGCGCGCCGCCGCGTGGGCACGCGAGGCGGATCTGCTTTTCGCCGAGCGCTCCCGGGCCGAGGACGGCTCCGGGGTCAGGCTGCCTGAACACGTCTCCGCCTCGACCTTGGTGGCGCTCGGCGAGGACGCTGGGGCCGTGGTGCGACAGCTTCGGCGCCCCGTCCCGCGCCGTCCGGGAGTGTCGGCGCGCCGGGGCACCGCCTTCCACGCGTGGGTTGAGGAGTACTACGCCCAGAGCGCCATGCTCGATCTTGAGGGGCTTGATCATGCCGACGAATTTGTCGATGAGGCGTACGAGCTGCAGTCGTTCGTCGATGTATTTCGGGCCTCGGGGTGGGCCAATCGGAACCCGGCGTTCATCGAGGTGCCGATCGAGACCCGGGTGGGGCCCGTCGTCGTCCGCGGACGCATCGACGCCGTATTCCGCGACGCTGACGGGACCTGGGACCTCGTCGACTGGAAGACGGGCCGCGCCCCGAGCGGACGCGAGGCCCAAGCGCGCGCGGTCCAGCTCGCGGTCTATCGGCTCGCGTGGTCGCGACTTCACGGAGTGCCGTTGAGTCAGGTTACGGCAGCCTTTTTCTACCTCGCGGACGGGCGCATCGTTCGGCCCGAACGGCTCGCAGGGGAGGCGGAGCTCGAACGGCTCATCGCGAACGCGCTCGAGTGACTACCCCCAGCGCTCGAGTGGCTACCCCCGCCACCCGGGTGGCTACCCCTCGTGGGAGTCGCCGCGCAGCACGCCAATGACCGGGATGGCGTCGGTGGGCGGCTCGACCTCGGGTGGCCGTACCGGCACGATGGGCCGGGGAGCGACGGGCCTGGAGGGAGTGAGTGGCTCGCTCGGCGCGGTGGGCTGCTCAGACTCTGTCGGCCGGGCTTGCGAGGGCGCCTGAGCCGGCTGCGCTGGCACCATGGGCTGGCCGGGCGCGCGCTCAGGCTGGGGCACGATCGGCGTCGCGGCGGTCGGAGTATCGAGTTGCTGTGCCGCCGCGTGGGCGGCCGCCTGCCGGGCCTCGGCCTCGCGGGCCGCCTCTTCGCGCTCGGCGGCATCGGCGGCGTCCTGCGCCTCGATGTCGGAGGCAAGCTGCGAGAGCATGTCTTCTCCGTCAGCCGCAGCGCCCCGATCGCCGAGGGCCAAGGCCTTGACGAGGTACTGGGCGAGCGCGAACTCCGCCGCGAGAGCGGCGCGGCGCAGGAGGTGGGGGTCCACCGGCTCCTGGCGCGCCTCGTGGTACGCGGCGACCACAGTGTCCACAAACTCGGGCTCGTTCGAGGCCACGAGCCACGCGATATCGTCGGCAGGGTCCCCGACCCGGAGATCGGTCCAACCCGTCACGGCCGTGATGCGCCCGTCGTCGACGAGGAGATTGTCCTCGTGCAGATCTCCGTGGACCACGGTCGGGTTGAACCGCCACATGCTCACGTCCTCGAGCGCGTTCTCCCATCGTCGCAGCAGCACGGGCGGGATCTTGCCTGTCGTGGCGGCCTGATCGAGCTCGTTGAGGCGGCGCTGGCGGAACTCGTTTGCGGAGTACGCGGGAAGGTCGGCCCCGTCGACGAGCGAGTGCGGGAGGGCGTGAACCGCGGCGAGCGCGCTGCCGATGTCGCGGACAAGCCGCGGGCCGCCGTGGGCCAGATCGCCGAGCTCACGAATCGAGCCGGCAAGATGCGTGTAGACGCACGTCGTGAGGCCGTCCATGCGCACGGTGCCTGCGACGGCGGGCAGCTGGAACGGCAGCTCGGCGCGGACGGCCGGCCCGAAGGCCCGCAGCACGAGCACCTCGGTCTCGAGGCGGGCGCTGGCCTCCGTGCCACGCGGGGAGCGTACGCGCCAGCTGCGTCCGTCGGCACCCCGGATGAGGGCCGAATCGAAGTCCGTCGCGTCGTCGGGCGACGACCCGACCGCGACGGGCTCGAGCCCGGGCACCGCGGCGGTCGCCAGGGCGGCTAGCTCCATGGGGGTACGTCTCACCTTGCCCACGGTAGCCCGCATGGGCGGGCGGATCACGGCCCCGCGCGGCGTGTCCCCACACCCGAGCTGTCCACAACGAGAGGCCCGCGCATGCGACTGTCGGTGCGGCTCAGTACGGTAGGACTATGACCTCAGTCCCCGATCGCGACACCGTGCGCGACAACCCGCCCGCTCACGCCTCCCTCGAGCCCCACGGGGGAGGCCTGTCCGCGGGCGTTCGGGGCAACGGAACCGGCCCGGCCGCCGGCGTGCTCTCGCCGGATCTGCTGCCCGTCCAGCCGGCCGCTCTGGACCGGCGGAACGAGGAACGCGCCGACTCCTCGTTCCTTCCGGGCGTGCTGCGCGATCCGAGCACGCTCGCCATCCTGCTCTCGCAGCGCCGAGCAGCGATGAACGGAGAAGCACTCATCGCTCTGCCGACGGCGGACCTCCCGCGAGAGTGGCTCGCAGGCCTCGTCATCTATCTGGGCCGCGTTCCCGAAGGGCCCACGGGAATCAGCGGGGTGCTCGCAGGGGTGCACGGAGGGCTGGCCAACGCAGCGGGCTCCGACGTCGTCCTCGTCGTCCTCCCCGAGCCCGTCGAGCCGGTGGCCGGCGTCATGTCCGAGCCCGCGGGCCCCGGGGCAGGGCTCCTGCCCTCGGGCACCCATTGGTCAGGCTTCCGCGAGGTGGGTCCATCGATGGACCCGTTCGAGGCGGGCGTCGTGCTCGAGGCCAACGCGATCGCGAACTGGCATGAGACGCATCCCCGCTGCCCTCGCTGCGGCGCGGCGACCAACGTCGTCATGAGCGGCTGGGTGCGCGTGTGCCCCGTGGACGCCTCTGAGCACTTCCCGCGTACCGACCCGGCGATCATCGTCACCGTGGTCGGGCCCGACGGACGCGTGCTGCTGGGCCGTGGCGCGCGCATGCGCTCCACGATGTTCTCCACCCTCGCGGGCTTCGTCGAGCCGGGCGAGTCTCTTGAGCAGGCGGTCGTGCGCGAGATCGCCGAGGAGGTCGGCGTGCGGGTCACCGAGTGCCAATATCTGGGCTCGCAGCCGTGGCCATTCCCGGCGTCGCTCATGCTCGGCTTCACAGCGCGCACCGAGGACACTGTGGCGCGGCCGGACGGCCAGGAGGTGGTGCGGGCTCGCTGGTTCGACCGGGAGGAGCTCCAGTCGGCCGTCGCGTCCGGAGAGGTCACGCTTCCGAGCACGGCGTCGATCTCGCGCGCCCTCATCGAGCACTGGAACGGCGGGCCGATCGCCGAGCCTGCCGCGGCCGCGGTGCGTTGATGGCGGGCGAAGCACCGTCCCTCGAGGAGCGGCTCCTCGGCGGTCTCGACGACGAACAACGTGCGGTCGCGACCACGCTGCAGGGCCCTCTGTGCGTGCTCGCGGGCGCCGGAACGGGCAAGACCCGCGCCATCACTCATCGCATCGCGTACGGCGTGCAGACGGGCGCCTTCCAACCGCAACGACTGCTCGCCGTGACGTTCACCGCCAGGGCCGCCGCGGAGATGCGCGGCCGCCTCCGCGACCTCGGGGCCGGGGGAGTGCAGGCCCGGACGTTCCACGCCGCGGCCCTGCGCCAGCTCCAGTACTTCTGGCCCCAGGCCGTGGGCGGGCAGCTCCCTGGCCTCCTCGAGCACAAGGCGCAGGCCATCGCGGAGTCGGCCCGCCGGCTGCGCCTCACGGTCGACCGCGCGGCGATCCGCGACCTCGCGTCCGAGCTCGAGTGGGCCAAAGTGTCGATGCTCACGCCCTCGACGTATCTCGAGGGCGCCGCGGGCCGCGGCGAGCCGGGCGGCCTTCAGCCGCCCACGGTCGCGAGGCTGTTCCAAGCGTACGAAGACGTCAAGGTGGACCGGAACCTCATCGATTTCGAGGACGTCCTGCTCATCACGGTCGGCATCCTCCAGGAGGATCAGAAGGTCGCCGCCCAGGTCCGCGAGCAGTACCGGCACTTCGTCGTCGACGAGTACCAGGACGTTTCGCCGCTCCAGCAGCGGCTGCTCGAGCTGTGGCTCGGCGGCCGCGACGAGCTCTGTGTTGTGGGTGACGCGAGCCAGACCATCTACTCGTTCACCGGCGCGACGTCGGCGCACCTCCTCGAGTTCGGGAAGCGGTACCCCGATGCCACGCTCGTGAAGCTCGTGCGCGACTATCGTTCCACGCCCCAGGTGGTCCAGCTCGCCAACCGGCTCCTCGGCTCCCGGCGGAGCGGCGGGCCCGCGGCAGATCGGCTATGGGCCGAGCCGCTTCAGCTCGTGGCCCAGCGGCCGCAGGGCCCTGAGCCGGAGTTCACGGAGTGCGCGGACGACGAGGCCGAGGCCGCCACGGTCGCCAAGCGCATCGGCGAGCTTGTCGCGGCCGGCACCGAGCCCAAGGACGTCGCCGTCCTGTTCCGCACGAACGGCCAGTCCGAGGCGTTCGAGCAGGCGCTGAGCGCTGCGGGCATCGGCTACCAGCTGCGAGGCGGGGAACGCTTCTTCAACCGGCGCGAAGTGCGGGACGCGATCCTCCAACTCCGCACCGCCGCGCGCGCCCAGCCCGACGGCGTGGCGCTCGGGCAGTCCGTCCGGGACGTCTTGTCCTCCCTTGGCTATGCCGACGTCGCCCCGAGCGGCAGCGGCGCCACGCGCGAGCGGTGGGAGTCGCTATCGGCCCTCGTGGCGCTCGCCGACGAGTTGTCCGCGAGCCGCGGAGAGGGCTTCGGAATGGCGGACTTCGTGCTCGAGCTCCAGGAACGGGCCACGTCCCAGCATGCCCCCGCTGTCCAGGGGGTCACGCTCGCGTCCCTCCACGCGGCCAAGGGCCTCGAGTGGGACGCGGTGTTTCTCGTGGGTCTGAGCGAGGGCCTCGTCCCGATCTCCTTCGCGGACACCCCAGTCACGGTCGACGAGGAGCGCCGCCTGCTCTACGTCGGCATCACGCGAGCTCGCCACTTCCTGCACCTCTCGTGGTCGCTCGCGCGCACCCCGGGAGGGCGCGCCCACCGCCGTCCGTCGCGCTTCCTCGACGGGCTGCGTCCGGGTTCATTGCGGACGACGGCGGGGCCAGCCGGCGGCGGCTCGTCCCGCCGCCGTCGCGAATACAAGGGCCCCGCGCTGTGCCGGGTGTGCGGCACCGTGCTCGAAACCGGGGCCGAGCGGAAGCTGGGCCGGTGCAACGATTGCCCGCCGACGTACGACGAGGCGACGTTCGAATCGCTTCGCGCGTGGCGCCTCGAGCAGGCGCGCGAGGCCGACGTCCCGGCGTTCGTCGTCTTCACCGACGCGACACTCACGGCGATAGCGGAGGCGAAGCCGGCGAGCCTCGAGGATCTGTCGAAGGTCGCGGGGGTGGGCAAGGCCAAGCTCGAACGCTACGGCGGCGCGGTCCTGGAGCTGCTCCGTGGCGCCTGACGCGGCGGGACGTGACGGGATGGGACCTGCCACGGGGAGAGGCACGGTGGGGAGGGGCACGGTGGGGAGTGAAAGCTTGAGCAACCCAGAGCGACCTCCCGTCGAGGTTCGCCGCTCGGCGAGGCGACGCAAGACAGTGAGCGCGTTCTGGGAGGGGGGCACCGCCGTCGTCGCCATTCCGGCCCGCTTCACCAAGGCCGAGGAAGAGCATTGGGTGGGGCGCATGGTTGAGCGCCTCGAGTCAAGCTCCGCGCGTCGGGCCGGGCGGCGGAGCGACGCGGAACTCATGGAGCGCGCGCTCGAGCTCTCGGCACAATACCTCGGGGGTCGTGCCCGGCCAGGATCCGTCCGCTGGGTCACGAACCAGAGCTCGCGTTGGGGCTCGTGCACGCCGTCGGATCGCAGCATTCGGCTCTCGCATCAGCTTGAGGGGATGCCGTCGTGGGTCGTCGACTACGTGATCGTCCACGAGCTCGCGCACCTGCTCGTCGCCGGCCATACTCCGGAGTTCTGGTCCCACGTGGCGGCCTACCCGCGGGTCGCGGAGGCGAAGGCGTTCCTCGAGGGCGTCTCGTTCGCCACGGCGCGGGGCCTTAACGACGGGACGGGCGCGGCCTAGAATCTGGCCATGGTCGAGCTTCCTGCAAGCTACAAGAAGTACCTCGAGGGCCGCGACGAGGAGTTCATCGAGACGGTGCGCCCTGTCCTGCTCCAGTCAGCCGCGGACGCCGAAATGGGCGTGCGCGTCGTGGTCGATCCCCACGTCCTTCAGGCCCATCTTGACGAGAAGGTGCCGTACGGCCAAGTCGTCGAGGACATCGACTAGGCCGATCCCAGGCCGCCGTCGTCCTTCGAGCCGTCCTCCGGGCCCTTCTTCGGCTCCCCGCCGCCTTTGCTCGGGGTTTCATCCGAGGGCTCGTCGAAGCCGCCCGCGAGCAGCTTCTCGAGCGCGGCGTCCACTTCGGTGTCCTGCGCCTCGGCCGCGGACCGGCGCGCGCTGAAGCCCGTCGGATCATCGAGGTCCTCGGCCGCGGGCAAGAGGTCCGGGTGCCGCCAGATCGCGTCGCGACCGGCCACGCCGCGTTCCTCCGTGAGCGAGGCCCACAGCTTGGCGGCATCGCGC
>NZ_JBKZWT010000154.1:0-8515 GCF_047759905.1 Sinomonas sp. G460-2
AGCTCGCGGACCGCGTGGTGTGCCCGCGCCAGCCGATCGCGTTCCGCTCGGTGGGCGGCGCGTATCTGACGTTCCCGCAATGCAGCGACGAGGAGGTCTTGGACCTCCTCGCCGCGCGGGGCTGACACTTCCTGGGGGGCGCTATTCCTCGCCGAGGTGGTGCGCGCGGCCCTCCTCGCCGTGGCCGATCCGGCGGTACACGTCGGGGCTCGCGCTCCGCAGCCGGAGCGCCCAGACGGCGCCGGCGAGGCCCGGGACGATAATGAGGGCCGGCAGGACGAAGCTCACCGGGCTCGCCTCGGTCTGGCCGAGCAGGACGTCGAAGTTCGCGACGATGAGTCCGAAGATCACGGCGAGCGCGACGGCGCCGATCGACGGGGCAACGACGGCGGACCACGCGCCCGCAGCCAGGCCGCGGCGGCGCCGGAAGAAGCCGACGACGGCGGCCGAGACGATCGCCATGAGGAGCACGAGACCCATCGCGCCGGCGTTCGTGAGCCACGTGAAGAGCGTCAGAACCGGGTAGAGGGGGTCCGCGCCGTTGCCCGCGATCGCGAACGCGACCACGACGACGAGCGCGATGGCGGTCTGCACGAGGGAGCCGGCCTTCGGGGCGCCGTGGCGGCTCGTGCGCTCGAGCCACGCGGGCACCACTCGCTCGCGGCCGAGCGAGAAGAAGTACCGGGCCACGGCGTTGTGGAAGCTCACGAGCGCCGCGAAGAGGCTCGTGCAGAACAGGAGCTGGGCGATGTCCGCGACGATCGTGCCGACGTGGGAGCCGAGGAACGTGAACACGAGGTCCGGTCCCTGCTTGCCCGCGACGTCGAAGAGCTGCGACGGGCCCGTGCCCACGGCCATGGCCCACGAGGAGACGGCATAGAACACCGCGATGACGCCCACCGCCGTGTACGTGGCGCGCGGGATGGTCCGCTTGGGGTCCTTGGCCTCCTCGCCGTAGATTGCCGCCGACTCGAAGCCCATGAACGCCGCGATGCCGAAGGACAGCACTGCGCCGACGCCCGGGACGAAGAGGCTCGCGGGCGAGAGCGGCGCGGCGGTGACGCCCTCGGGGGCGACCGCGAAGGAGACGACGTCATACACGATCACCACGAGGAACTCGAGCGCCACGAGCGCGCCCAGAACCTTCGCCGAGAGGTCCACGCGGTTGACGCCGAGGACGGCGACGACCGCGATGCACGCGACGACCGGGATCCACCACGGGACGTCGATGCCGAAGCGCTCCGAAAGGAGCGAGGACACCGTGAAGCCGAACAGGCCGTAGATGCCCACCTGCATGAGGTTGTAGGACATGAGCGCCACGAGGGAGACCCCGACGCCCGCAGGGCGCGAGATGCCCTGGGCGACGTACGCGTAGAACGCGCCCGCATTCGTGACGTGGCGGCTCATGGCCGCGTAGCCGACCGCGAAGACGGCGAGCACGGCGCCGAGGATGAGGTATGACAGGGGCACGCCCAAGAGGCCGGTCACGGCGAACGTCGTCGTCACGCCGCCGGCCAGAACGGTGAGCGGCGCGGACGCGGCGATGATCATCATGGTCACCGACGCGACGCCGAGCCTGCGGTGGGGCGAAGGGGGCTCGCTGGGCGTTGCCCCGGGTGTGACCTGTGAGCTCGTCTTGGTGCTCATGGCTCCTCCAGTGTCTCGTGATGTGAGAAAAGTCGTCAGGGGTTGCGGCGGAAATCCGGTGCGACGCGGCGGCCGCAGCATTATCGTGCTGCGGCCGTCCAGTCCGTGACTTGTCTCACAGCGAATGCTTCTTGTCGCCTGGAGCGGCTCTAGCAGTGGCAGTGACAGCCGTCGCCCGCCGTGCCCGGGAGAGCGGCGCTCAAGTGAGCAGCGCCCGAGTGCGCTGTGCCCGAATGCGCTGCGCCCGAGTGCGCTGCGCCCGAGTGCGCTGTGCCCTGGTGGGCCGGCGACGCGGGGACGTCGAGCACGGGGCTCCGGTCGAAGAAGCCCTCGGGCCGGAGGCGGAAGCCCACGTGGTCCACGGGCATGATGGGCCAGTCCTCGGGGCGCGGGAAGTGGGTGAGGCCGAACGTGTGCCACACCACGAGATCCGTTCCGTCGAGGTCGCGGTCCTGCGCCTGGTACGCGGGCAGGCCGGCGCCTCCGGGATGCTGATTGACGAAGTCCCCGGTCGGGTAGCGCTCGGCCTCGTCGTACCGGGTCACCCAGAGGTCCTTCGTCGCGAACGCGGCGCGGGCCGCGACCGACGACGACGGGTCGGCCAGGAGCGTCGGCTGGCCCTGCGGATGGAGCTTGTAGCCCACGGGGTCGCCAAGGCGGTTAACCGAGTCTGGATTCGACACGATCCACGTGCGCCCCGCGGCCATGTCCGCCGTGCGGGCCGCCTCGGATTCGCTGCGGATCACCGTACGACGGCGCGTGAAGGCGTTGCCGCGCTCATTGCCGGGGCCTGTGGGGACGCGCACGGCGTCCTCTTCCTCGACGCGGTTGGGGCCGCCGTCGAGCGCGAAGTCGAGGCGCGCGCTGAAGAGGTGCTGGTGGAACGGCGCGCCCAGCCCGGGGGCGAGCTCGGACGCGAACGGGTAGTCCCCGCCCGGGTGGGCGCTCGTGAAGACGACGCCCGTGGCCTTCGCCTCGAACTCGATCGTGCCGTCGAGGTAGAGGTACCAGTAGAAGCCGTAGTCGTAGTTGCCGATCGTGGTGAAGAAGCTGATCACGAGCCGACGGTTCCGGCGCACATAGTTGACGCCGGCCCAGAGGTCGGAGTGCTTGGCGAGGATGGACCAGTCCTCCTCGTGCATGCAGATGGCGTTGCGGATGGTCTTGGGGTTGCCGAACGCGTCGCTGACCACAGGGCTCAGGTAGGTGATCTCCCCGAGGCAGTCGCAGCCGAGCTCGAGCGAGTTCGCGTACTGGCCCACGAGGTATTCGCCCGTGTCGAAGTAGTTCTGCCACGAGCGCACGGGCGAGGGGTCGCCGTACGGGACCACCATCTCAGCGATCGACGCGCGGTCCAGGATGCGGCGACGGCGGCGCGCGCCGGCAGCGCGCGCGAGGTCGGACGCGTCGTCGTCGAACGCGATGTTGTGGAGCACGAGGCCCTCGCGGACGTCAAAGCCGACGTCGAGGCTCCACTTCTCCCACTCCAGGTGATTGCCGTTCGAGACCGTGAAGCTCGGGCCCTCGGGCTGCGTGATCTCGATGGGCTTCTGGGACGTGCGGACAGGCCCGGTCAGCTCGGGATCCGTGAAGTTGCCGTGCTCGGCGGGTACGGGGACGGGGCCGTAGTCGATCACCTGGTCGACCGTCCGGTTGACGACGTCGATGTACGCCACGAGGCCGTCGACCGGGTGCGCCCACGGGACGTCCTCGGGGAACTCCTGGACGAACGCGAGTCCGCGCAGGATCCGGCGGCCCTTTTCCTCCGGGTACTCGAACACGCCGGCCGAGAGGGGTGCGACGCGGACCTGCGCGACGTCGAGGTTGCGGTCGGCGAGCGCCTTGAGCCACCGTTCGTCCGCGTTGAGGATCTGCTCAACCGCCTCGAACTCCTCCTCGAGGACGGGCAGCTCGCCCGTGGCGGCGGTGTCGAGTTCGACGTCGCGCAGCACTTCGCGGCTCGTCACGGAGACCGTGACGTCGTGGGGGCGGGCCCCGGACGTGTCGTGCAGGAAGACGCGGAAGCGCCGGTCCCCGGCCCCATGCTCGCCCGCTTCACCGCTCCTGCGCCCGCGCGGCGGATCCACGAGGCCGAGGTACGCGACGCGAGTCGAATCGCGCCAGAGCCCTGCGGCGTCGAGGATGCCGCGGACGGCGGCGATCTCCTCCTCCGTGGCGAGAGCGTAGGCGCCGGTCCCGGGCTCTGCCGCCGCGTGGCAGTGCTCGGCGTGCGTGGTCGTGTCTGTGCTCATGGTTCCTCCGCTAGTCCGGTCGGCAAATTTTTTCTATGGACGTAGAGAATAACCACCTGTAATCTGAATCACAACGGTTGTAGAAAAAAGATCTGACGAAAGGGCGCGAGGACTATGCCGAAGATCGTGGACCACGACCAGCGCCGCGTGGAACTCGTCGACGCAACGTGGCGGATCATCGCCGAGCGCGGCCTCGACGGCGCGACGATGCGCGACATCGCGGCTGAGGCCGGCTTCGCGAACGGCGCACTCAAGCCCTACTTCCCCACGAAGGACAGGCTGCTCGACTTCGCGTTCGAGCACATCTTCGACCAGACGAACCGGCGGATGAGGGCCTCCACCGAGGGGCTTTCGGGTCTCGCCGCGCTGCGGGCGTACTGCCACGAGATCCTCCCCCTCGACGAGGAGAAGGTCAGCGAGGCCCGCGTCGCGATCGCGTTCTGGCAGAAGGCCCTCCGCGACCCCGCCAAGGCCGCGGTGCACGAGCGCTCGATGGAGCAGTGGCGCGTCGCACTGGCCGAGCTCTTGGAGGAGACGGGGCTCAGGCAGGGAGTCGGGCTTGGCGACGCGGTCGGAGCGATCATGGACCTCGTCCTCGGAGCGCAGATCACGGCGACCCTCTCCCCCACCCATCACACGCCGCGGCAGCTCGTGGCCCAGCTCGACTGCCTCGTCAGCGCCCTCGTGGAAGGGGCCTCCGCATGACCATCGACCTGAGGACGAGCACCGCGAGGACCACTACGGAGACTGACGCGGCGACCAGCGCGGGGACTGACACAGGCACCACCGCCGCAGTGAGGGGCGCGGCGGGGCTGGACATCGCCGTCGCCCGCGATCTCGACACGTGGCGCCGGGCGACCTCCCAATCCTTCGTCCCACTCAAGGTGACCGCAGATCGCGCTGCCGGGTTCCGCGGAACCATGCGAGGCAGGCGGCTCGCCCGTGAGGATCTGACGATGATCGAGGTTGCCGCAACCGGACATGCGGTCCATCGCACGGACGAACTCATCGCCGCATCTGAGCGGAAATACTTCAAGCTCGGAATCCAGCTCCAGGGCACGGGCTTGCTCTTGCAAGACGGCCGCGAGGCGGTCCTGACGCCGGGAGACCTTGCCATCTATTCGACGGACCGCCCCTACACGCTCGCGTTCGACGGCGACTTCCGCACGCTCGTCCTCATGTTCCCTCACGCCGCAATAGACCTCCCGATCGAGGCTATGGCCCAGATCACGGCGACGGCGATCAGCGGGACGACTGGGCTCGGCCAGCTCGTGAGTCCGTTCCTGATTCGCCTCGCGGAAAGCCTCGACTCGATCGACGGGCCGAACGGGACGCGCCTCGCGCACAACGCGCTCGACCTCGTGACGACGCTCTTCAACGGCGAGCTGGACCTGCGCGCCACGTCCTCGCGCGATCCCCACCAACTGCTGCTGACGCGGATCCACGACTTCATCGAGGCACAGCTCGGGGACCCCGAGCTCTCGCCGGGCTCGATCGCGGCCGCGCATTACATCTCCACGCGCCATCTCCACGACCTGTTCCGCGAGCTGGGGACAACCGTCGCGGCCTCAATTCGCGAGCGGCGGCTCGAACGCTGCCGACGCGACCTCCGCGATCCCGTGCTCGCCGATCGACCCGTCACCGCGATCGCCGCACGGTGGGGCCTCCTCGACTCGGCCCACTTCAGCCGCATCTTCCGCGCCGCCTACGGCGAATCGCCTACGGGATATCGCGCGGGCTGCTAGCGGCGGTCCGGCAGAACGGCAGGCTGCCGCAGGGGCCGTCTGCTAGGACTGCAGCTGCCACAACGCCAGACTTGAGAACGGCGGGCTTCCACAACGGCTGTGTGCTAGAACGGCAGCCGCCACAAGGACCGTCCGCTGGAACGGCAGGCTCGTAGAACGGCGGCGGATCGCCATCCGGGGCCGACGCCTTCGAGCTTGCCGGTCCGTCGCTTCCGAGCGATCCATCGCCGTCAATCGGCTTTCCGTCGGCCGGTTGTGTACCACCACTCGGCGGGTCCTCGCGACCGACGTCCAGTTCTTCCGGCCCGCAGACGGCGCGACCACCCAGAGGTGATACCCACACGATGTCTCCTGCCGGGCCCTGCCCATCCGGATCAACTCGCTGTGCGTCCCATAGCCGGAGGCTCTTGAGCGCGTGATGCTTTCGGCAGAGCGCTTGGAGATTGTGGGCATCGGTCGTCCCGCCGTCCTGCCACTCGACCATGTGGTCGATCTCGGTGCGCCTGGCGGGCCGAGTGCACCCCGGGAACTGGCACGTCCCGTCGCGATACTCGATGAATCGGCGCAACATCTTGGGAGGCCGATAGGCGGTCCGGCCCAGGGCGAGGGGGACGCCCTCGATGTCCGTGACGAGTCGCTGCCACGTGGGCGCTGCCACGGCCAGATCGCGGGCCGTCTCGGCGTCGATCGGTCCGTAGCCTTCGAGCGTCGCCGGCTCGTCGCTGGCGCCGAGGAGCGTCTCCGCCGATACGAGCACAACAATCTCCGCCGAAGGGACGGCGTGCCCGACGACCGGGGCCGGCCCAGACTCTCCCGCCACGCCCGCTGGAAGGCCCGAGCCCGTCCCTCGCGCGGCCACTTCGCCTGCGAGCACGAGTTCGGCGAGAGCGTCCGCCCGCAGCTGCGGAAGCGTGCGACCATCCTCCGGGTCCGCGGCACGTTGGGCGCGCGCGAGCGAATCGAGCCGGTTGAAGGCAGCCAGACCGACCTCGGCCGGCACGAACGCGCTCAGCGTGCACATGCCGTCGGGCTCCGGCCTGACGTAAACGCTCCGATCACGCGTGGCCCGCACTTTGCGTGCCCGGATCGACTCGGGGTGCTCCCGTTCGCGGAGCGCTCGAACCGCACGCCGGAACTCGGACACCGTCCGCCGCCTACCGCTGCGGGTCTCGAGCCTGCCCAGGGCCTTGATGCCGAACTCCTCCGCAAGCTCATCGGGGAGGGTTGACGTCTCATCCGTGATGACGCGCGCGTGAGCCTCGGTCAGCTCCCCTCCCTCGAGCCCGTCGAGAACCGCCAATTGCGCCCGGCAGAGAGCCTCCGACGACTTCACGAGGCGCGCCGCAGCAAACTCGCTGATCCCTTCGGTCACTGCGACTTCGGAAACGACCAGCGCGTGGGCGACGTCGCCGTCGAACCTCTCCCTTTCGGCCGTCGCGGCCACGCGACGAGCCTCGTCCTCGCACGCAATCCGGATGCGCTCCACCGCGAGGGCCTCGAGCGCGGCAAGAAAGGACCTGGCCCTCCCGATGTCGACAAGCACGCGCCGCGCGTCTTCTCCGGACAGGAGCGACGGATCGGGGTGCCACAAGCGGCCGCGGAGCCGTGAACCTGGGCGGGGAATGAGCGCGACGGCGCCGGACATCTGAAGCTGAGCATCGCTCGCCCCGCCAGCAGTCATCTCGCCAGACGGCACCTCGCGAGGCGAGACCCCGCCAGACGCGTCGCCAGAACCTGACGCACCGTCCTGCTGTGCCATGGATTCGCCCATCGATGCCCCCTCATCGAACGTGTGAACTAATCCTACCACACGCCAGAGAAGCGATCGAATACATTTTCTACCACCATGCTGCACGAGACGACAAGCTACAAGAGACAACAAGCCACGAAAGATGGCAGACGCAATGCCAAACAGTTCAATCCCCAGGGACCGGGCAAGCCTCCGCCAGGCACCAGCGGCCTAGCGCACCCCGCCCGCCCGCGCGCAGGAACGGCACGAGCTCGTTCAGCACTGGGCCTGACGGCGCAAGCGTGGAAGCGTGCGCACGGCCCGGCAGCTCGACAAACCGTGCGTTCGGCATGAGTTCCGCCGCACGCCGCGACTGCTCGAGCCGCGGCACGTCGAGCGTTCCGGCGAAGAGGAGTGCCGGCAGCGTGAGCTGCGCCAGGACGGACTCGGGCAGCCCCTCCCCCGCCTCGGTGGCCTCGAAATACGCGGCGAGGGCCTCGGCGTCGTTCGCGAGGAAGGCCGCTCGCGTCGACGGATCGAGCACATTCCCCGCGGCCTCGAACCCCTCGGCGAACGCGGCCATCCCGCCTGAGCGGATCGCGTCGAGGTAGCCGGGGAAGAAGACCTTCTCTACCTCGCCACGCTGCGACCGGTACGTCCCGCCGAGCGTCGCAAGGCTCACCACCCGATCGGGCGCGCCCGCGGCAAGCGCGAACCCCACGCGCGAGCCGAACGAATATCCCACGACGTGCGCCGCACCGACCCCCGCGGCGTCGAGCACCGTCAGCACGTCCTCCACGACGAGCGGCATCGCGTACGCGGCCGGATCGTGCGGCTTTCCGCTCCGCCCATGCCCGCGCAGGTCCAGACGCACCACCGTGAACCCCTCCAAGGCGCGGACGTAGCCGAGCCCACGCCAGATCGCGCGGGACAGAGCGGAGCCGTGAAGAAGGACGACGGCGGGACCCTCGCCCGAGACGTCAAACGCGAGAGTGGTCCCGTCGGTGGGGTTGATGGTCGTGCTCACCCAGCCACCTTAGTTGCTCCACGACTCACCCCTGCGCGCCACCCGTCGCAGCCAGCTGGCGGCGAGCAGCGCGGCCGCGAAGTCCGCCGCGACAACCCCGAGCGCGGGCCCAAGA
>NZ_JBKZWT010000155.1:0-8497 GCF_047759905.1 Sinomonas sp. G460-2
ACGACGGCGGGCGGCCCCGCGTGCTGGGCGTCGTGCACCTCGCGGACGTGGTCAAGCCGGGCATCGCGGACCGCTTCGCCGCGCTGCGCCGCATGGGCATCCGCACGGTCATGATCACAGGCGACAACAAGCTCACTGCGGCCGCGATCGCCCGCGAGGCCGGCGTCGACGACTACATGGCCGAGGCGACTCCCGAGGACAAGCTCACACGCATCCGGCACGAGCAGGCCGCGGGACACCTGGTGGCGATGACGGGCGACGGCACCAACGACGCCCCGGCTCTGGCCGCCGCCGACGTGGGCGTCGCGATGAACTCGGGCACCCAGGCCGCGAAGGAGGCCGCCAACATGGTGGACCTCGACTCGGACCCGACCAAGCTCATCGACGTCGTGGCGATCGGCAAGCAGCTGCTCATCACGCGCGGCTCGCTCACCACGTTCTCGGTTGCGAACGACGTCGCGAAGTACTTCGCGATCATTCCCGCGCTGTTCGTCGCGGTGTTCCCGGGCCTGGGCCTGCTCAACATCATGGGCCTCGCAAGCCCGAAGAGCGCGGTCCTCGCGGCCGTCATCTTCAACGCGATCATCATCGTGATGCTCGTCCCGCTTGCCCTCCGCGGCGTGCGCTACCGGCCGGTGTCCGCCCAGCAGGCGCTGCGCCGCAACCTGCTCATCTATGGCGTCGGCGGGATCATTGCCCCGTTCATCGGCATCAAGATCATCGACCTGCTCCTGGCCATCGTGCCGGGACTGCATTGAGGAGACCCCTGTGACAGCGTATCTTCGACAGTTCGCCGCCTCGTTCCGTTTCCTCCTCACGGCGACCGTGCTGCTCGGCGTCCTGTACCCACTCGCCATGTTCGGCGTGGGGCAGGCGATTGCGTCCGCCCAAGCGAACGGCTCGATCGCCCAGCTCAACGGCCAGCCGGCCGCGTCGAGCCTCATCGCGCAGGCCGTGCCGGACAAGGAGACGCGGTTCTTCTTTCCGAGGCCATCTTCGGTCAAGTGGGATCCGACGACGTCCGGCGCAACCAACCTCGGCCCGTCCGACCCGGCGCGCGCCAAGGCTGAGTCGGACGCCCGCGCGGCGATCGCGGCCCGCGAAGGCGTCGCGGAATCCGCGGTGCCGCTCGACGCCGTGACAGCCTCGGCGTCGGGGCTCGACCCGGACATCTCGCCCGCGTACGCCGAGCTCCAGGTGCCGCGGGTCGCGAAGGCGACCGGCCTCAGCACGGAGCAGGTGGAGAAGCTCGTGGCGGACGCGACGAGCAACCCGGTCCTGAGCCTGCTCGGGCAGCCGGCGGTCAACACGACGAAGCTCAATCTCGCGATCGCCGGACAGATCAAATAGGCCTATCAGGGCGGGCCGACTGGAAGAATCAAGGCATGGACCGCGGGAGCCTGCGCATCTTCCTCGGCGCCGCGCCCGGCGTCGGCAAGACCTATGGGATGCTCGAAGAGGCCCATCGGCTCGCCGCGTCGGGCACGGACGTCGTGGTCGCCGTCGTGATGGACCACGGCCGCGTGCAGACGGCCGCGCTCACCGA
The DNA here is from genome assembly GCF_047759905.1 of Sinomonas sp. G460-2. Taxonomy (NCBI): domain Bacteria; kingdom Bacillati; phylum Actinomycetota; class Actinomycetes; order Micrococcales; family Micrococcaceae; genus Sinomonas; species Sinomonas sp. G460-2. The sequence goes on from NZ_JBKZWT010000155.1 coordinate 1,547, forward strand.
CGGACTGGAACTCATCCCGGTGCGCATGGTCGAGTATCGCGGCACGACACTTCCCGAGATGGACGTCGACGCGGTGCTCGCGCGGCGGCCGCATACGGCGCTCGTCGACGAGTACGCGCACACGAACGCGCCCGGAAGCCGGCACCAGAAGCGCTGGGAGGACGTCGACGAGCTCCTCGACGCCGGAATCAACGTCTTCACGACCGTCAACGTCCAGCACCTCGCCTCGCTCAATGACGTGGTCGAGGCCATCACCGGCACGCGACAGCAGGAGATGATCCCTGACGCGATCGTCCGCAAGGCCGACCAGATCGAGCTCGTCGACATCCCGCCGGAGCTCCTGCGCCAGCGCCTGAGCGCCGGGCTCGTGTACGCGCCAGACAAGATCGACGCCGCGCTGGCGAACTACTTCCGGCTCGGCAACCTGTCCGCGCTGCGCGAGATCGCCCTCACGTGGCTCGCGGACCGGGTCGAGGAGGGGCTGGCCGAATACCGGCAGCGGCACGGGATCGCGGAGACCTGGCCCGCTCGCGAGCGGGTCGTCGTCGCGTTAACCGGAGGCCCCGAGGGCGAGGCGCTGATCCGACGGGGCGCGCGCATCCTCGCGCGCGTGAGCGGCGGTGACCTGCTCGCAGTCCACGTCCGGCGCCCCGACGGCCTCGCCGAGGGATCCGAGAGCGCACTCACCGCCCAGCGCAGGCTCGTCGAGGACCTGGGCGGAACCTACCAACAGCTCGCCGGCGACGACGTCGCGTCCAGCCTCCTCGACTTCGCCCGGACGGTGAACGCGACCCAAATCGTCGTTGGCGTCTCGCGCCACACCCGCCTCCAGCAGCTGTTCGGTGCGGGCGGAGTGGGCAGCGCCGTCGTTCGCGACTCCGGCGACATCGACGTGCACATGGTGACGCACTCGCTCGCGGGGCGCGCTCCCAGGCTGCGCCTCACGCCCCTCCTCGGGCGGCGTCGCACGATCGCCGGCTACGCCCTCGCGTTTGTCTTCCCGATCGTCATGACGGCCGCGCTCCTGCCGTTCCCCGAGCTCAACCTCACGACCCACGCGCTCGCGCACCTGTGCGCGGTCGTGGCCGTGGCGTTCGTGGGCGGGCTCTGGCCGGCGGCCGTCGCCGCGGTCTTCGACTCCCTTCTCCTCAACTACTTCGTCACGCCGCCCATCGGCACGCTCACCATCGACGATCCGCAGAACTTCTTCGCCCTCGTCGTGTTCCTGACAGTAGCCGTCGCGTTCTCCCTCGTGGTGGGGGTCTCGTCGCGGCGGTCCCGAGACGCGGCGCTGGCCAGGGCGGAGGCTGGCACGCTGAGCGAGCTCGCAAGAGGATCGCTCGCGCGCGATCAGAATGCCGAGGACTTCCTCGAACAGCTTCGGACCGAGTTCCAGCTCGGATCCGTGAGCGTACTCGCCGCACAGGACGGGGAGTGGAGGTTGCGGGCAAAGGCGGGCACGGAGGCTCCCTCCACCCCGGACGAGGCGGACGGCGCCGACCACTTCGAACCAGGCCTCACCCTGGCGTGGAAGGGTCGCCCCCTCAGCGGGGGCGAGCGGCGGCTCATGGCGGCCTTCGAGGCGCACCTCACGGCCCTCCTTGAGCGGCAGCAGCTCGCCCTGAGCCTGCGCGAGACCATCAAGCTCGGAGAGGCCAACCGGATCCGCACCTCGATCCTGCGCGCCGTCTCGCACGACCTCCGCACCCCGCTCGCGGGAATCCGCCTCGCCGTCACGGCCCTGAGCCGCCAGCGCGACAAGATGACTCCCGGAGAGCAGACTGAGATGCTCGAGGCCGTCGACGCCTACTCGGGACGCCTCGACAGACTCGTGGCAAACCTGCTGGACATGTCCCGGATCGAGAGCGACGCCCTCGCCGTCCTCCGCGAGCCCGTCACGTGGCTCGACGTCGTCTCCGAGGTCCTCGCGGAGCTGCCACCCGAGGCAGTGCGCGTGGACCTCGCGCCAAACCTTCCAGCGGTCGACGGCGACCGCGGCCTTCTGGTGCGTGCCCTCGCCAACGTCGTGGAGAACGCCGTGAAATACGCGCCGGGCAGTGACATCGTCATCGTCGCAACCACCGGCGGACTCCTCGCCCCCGGCATCGGCGACCGGCCAGTGAGCGAGCTGCGCGTGATCGACCATGGCACCGGGGTCCCGCCCGAACGGGTCATGGCCATGTTCCAGCCGTTCCAGCGGCTCGGGGACGAGGACACCGGCCCGGGGATCGGCCTCGGGCTCGCCGTGGCGAAGGGATTCATCGAGGCCATGGGCGGCGAGCTCACGGCGGAGGCGACCCCCGGCGGCGGACTCACCATGGTGCTCCGCGTGCCCCTGTATGCCGGACCGCGCGAATGAGCAGCAAGGGGCCGGGGAGCGCGCGGCACCGGCAAAGACCGGGCTGGCCCCAAGCCCCTCGAGAAGGAACGGACGCATGAAGCGCGTACTCGCGGTTGACGACGAGCCGCAGCTCCTGCGCGCGCTGCAGATCAACCTGCGCGCCGAGGGGTACACCGTCGTTGTCGCCACCAACGGAACAGAAGCCCTCCGGCTCGCCGCCTCGGAGCCGCCGGACGTCCTCGTCCTGGACCTCGGACTCCCAGACATGAACGGTGCAGAGGTGATCCGGGGCATCCGCGGCTGGTCGGACGTGCCCATCGTCGTGCTCTCGGCCCGGCACGGCTCGGCGGACAAGGTCGAGGCACTCGACGCCGGAGCCGACGACTACGTGACCAAGCCGTTCGGACTCGACGAGCTGCTCGCGCGGCTGCGCGCCGTCGAACGCCGCTCCGTCCGTGCCCCCGCCGGCGAAGTGATCGGCGCGGGGGACCTCCTCATCGACCTAGGCGCGGGAACCGTCACGCGCCGTGGCGAACGAGTCCACCTCACGCCGCGCGAATGGGGCGTCCTGCAGATGCTCGTGTCCAACCGCGGCAAGCTCGTCACCCAGCGGCAGATCCTCCAGAGCGTCTGGGGCCCTGACTACGGGGAGGAGTCGCAGTACCTGCGCGTGTACATGGTCCAGCTGAGGCGCAAGCTCGAGACCGACCCGGCGCACCCCCGGCACCTCATCACCGAGGCAGGCCGGGGATACCGGTTCGAGGACGCTGACGCGCAGGCAGAGCCTCGAACCGAAGGGGAGCAGCGTGACCTCCGCTAAGCCCTAGCAGGATCTTGATGCGGAGCGCTCACAATGGAGCCATGGCTACCGTACTCGTGACCGGCGGCACAGGCTTCGTCGGCGCCCACGCTATCGCCCAGCTCCTCACGGCCGGCCACACGGTCCGGACCACCCTGCGATCGCAGGCTCGGCGACCCGAGATCGAGCGCATGCTCGTCACGGCCGGGGCGCCGCACCCCGAGCGTGTTTCCTACGTTCAGGCCGATCTGATGGCGGACGCCGGGTGGAATGAGGCCGCCTCGGGGGCCGACTACGTCCTGCACGTCGCGTCGCCCTTCCCGAGCCGCCAGCCGAAAGACGAGGACGAGCTCATCGTCCCGGCCCGCGACGGCGCTCTCCGCGTGCTGCGCGCCGCCCGGGACGCGGGGGTCCGGCGGGTGGTCCTCACCTCCTCGTTCGCCTCGATCGGCTACGGGCACGCTCCGGATCTCGCCGGGGGCGCCCACGCTCGGGACGAGACCTCGTGGACCGACGTCGACGGCCCGGGCGTCTCGCCGTACGCGAAGTCGAAGACGATCGCGGAGCGTGCCGCCTGGGACTTCATCGCGAATGAAGGCGGAGGGCTTGAGCTCGCGGTCGTGAATCCCGTGGCTATCCTCGGGCCCGTCCTGGGACCCGACCTCTCGAATTCGGTCCGGATCGTCCAGGCGCTGCTCGCCGGCTATCTTCCCGTGGCCCCGCCCATGTGGATGAACGTCGTGGACGTGCGGGACGTCGTCGACCTCCACCTCAGGGCCATGACCGCGCCCGAGGCCGCCGGGCAACGCTTCCTGGCCGTGGCCGGCGAACCGATTTCCGTCCACGCGATGGCGCTCGCGCTCCGTTCGTCCCTCGGCCGCTCGGCCGCCAGGGTGCCCGCGCGCACGGCGCCCGCGTGGGTCTTCCAGGCTCTCGCGCTCGCCGCGCCCCCGGCTCGCGAGATCCTTCCCATGCTCAACACGGTGCGGCGCGCGAGCAACGCGAAGGCGCGCACCGTGCTGGGGTGGTCGCCGCGTTCGAACGAGGAGGCCGTCGTCGCCTGCGCGGAGAGCCTCGTGAGCAAAGGGATCGTCCGGGGCTGACTCGGACCAATGCGATAGCCTGCCGGTATGTCCTACACCGTGGATTTCACCACTGTCTCGACTGTCGGCCTGGAGTCTTCGCCAGTTGCGGACGCGCTCGCCGGGCTGCGGGCGAACGAGGCCCGCTACTTCAGGAACAAGTACGGCCACGTGTTCACGGTGGAGCCCGCGAGCGATGCCTCGGAGACCGTCGACTGGGTGCACCGGATCCTCAAGGAGGAGCGGGACCTCGTCATCTCGTCCCGGCCCCTCGAGGCGACGGCCTTTCAGGTCGAGAACATCCGCATGGCGTACGTCTTCTACGAAAGCGGCCTGTCCATCAACGTCATGTACACCGTTGACGACGGCGGGAAGCGCGCCGTGGGCTTCAAGCTTTCCGACGGGATGGAAGTCCCCGAGGAGCTCGCCTCGAAGTTCAAGTTCGCGAGGCAGAACTCGAAGCTCGCCGGCACCATCCGCGGCTCCTTCTTCGTCATCAAGAACGAGTACTGATCCCTTACGAGATATGAGCCTCTCGCCTCGCCCTCAGTGCCGCCCCGCGACCTCCGACGACTGGCCCCGCATCCGCGACATCTACGCCGCCGGAATTGAGGCCGGTGACGCGACGTTCGAATCGGCGCCGCCGGACTCCTGGGAGAGGTTCGCGGCCTCGAAGGTCTTCGTGATCGTGTGCGAGGACGGGCTCGGCGTGCTCGGCTGGGCCAGCGCGGCCCGAGTGTCGCAGCGGGCGGTCTATCGGGGCGTCGTCGAGCACTCCGTGTACGTGGATCCTGGCGCCGCGGGCCGCGGGGTGGGGAGCGCGCTCATGGCGGGACTGCTCGACGCGGCGGCGCGCGAGGGCGTGTGGACCGTGCAGGCCACGGTGTTTCCCGAGAACGTGGCGAGCCTCGGCCTCCACCGCAAGTTCGGCTTCCGTGAGGTGGGCCGCCGCGAGCGCATTGCGCTCATGCCGCGCGGTCCGCTCGCCGGGACCTGGCGCGACACGGTGCTCCTCGAGCTCCGATTAGGCCATCGATCTGAATAAATTTCGTGCGTCCCTTATGGGCCGGGTCGGCGAGTGCGTAGGCTGAGCCAGTGGGGAATCTGCGCGCTCTGTCGCTCGTCTTGTCCGTCGCTGTTCTGGGCGCAGCCCTGACCTCCTGCGACAACGGCGCTCAGGCCGCCGCCAAGGCCGCCGCCGATCAAGTATCGAAGGCCCTCTCGGCACTCGACGTCTCCCAGGCTCCCCTCAGCGGCACCGATCCGGCTGCCGCGCAGACACGCCTCAAGGCAATCGTCGAGGGTCTCGGTGACGTCAAGCCGAGCGTCTCGGCTGGCCAGGCCACCACATCGAACGGCACCACGACGGTGCCGTTCGATTTTCGCTGGAAGCTCTCGGGCCGCGAGTGGACCTACACGACGACGGCGCGGCTCGCCCAGAATGGCGACAAGTGGACGGTCGACTGGAGCCCCACGCTCGTGGCCCCGGGCCTCCAGTCCGGCGAGGTGCTCGTGGCCGACACCAAGGCGCCGCCGCGCGCGGACATCCTCGGGGCCGGCGACGCGAAGCTCGTGACCGACCGGCCCGTGCTGCGCGTGGGGATCGACAAGACGAAGGTCGTCGCGCAAGACCAGGACGCGTCCGCCCGAGCCCTCGCCACGCTCGTGGGCCTTGACCCGGCCGATTACGCGAAGCAGGTGGCCTCCGCGGGCGCCAAGGCCTTCGTCGAGGCCATCGTGCTCCGCGACGCCCCGGGCCGGACCCCCACGGACCAGCAGATCACCGCCGTGAGCGGCGCCGTCCTGCTCGGGGACACCCTCCCGCTCGCGCCGACCCGCACGTTCGCGCGCGCCGTGCTCGGCACGGTGGGCCAGGCCACGGCCGAACAGATCCAGAAATCCAACGGCGCGCTGCAGGCGGGCGACGAGACAGGCACGGGCGGCCTCGAGGAACAGTACGACGACGAGCTGCGCGGCCAGGAGGGCGTCACCGTGTATGCGGTCGCCTCGCCAGACGCCGGCGGGGCTCCGAGCTCCGCGAGCCCCAGCACCAGCCCGGCCTCGAGCGCAAGGCCCTCGCCGTCGTCGTCCGCGGCGGCCAAGCGGCAGCTGTTCGTCGCCGCTCCCGTGCCCGGCACCGCTCTGCGGACCACGCTCGATCCGCGCCTCCAGCAGATCGCGGAGGACGCGCTCGCGAAGGTCGGGCCGGCCTCGGCGGTCGTGGCGATCCGACCCTCGGACGGTTCGGTGCTCGCTGCCGCAAGCGGTCCCGGGAGCAACGGCTACAACACGGCCATGCTGGGCCAGTACGCCCCGGGCTCCATCTTCAAGACGGTCGATTCGCTCGCGCTCCTGCGCGGCGGCGCCACGCCGGACCTCTCGGTCGAGTGCACCCCGAGCCTCACGGTGGACGGCAAGACGTTCCAGAACGCCACCGGCTACCCGAGCGCGCACCTCGGCACGATCACGCTGCGGGACGCGTACGCGCATTCCTGCAACACGGCCTTCATCTCGCAACGGGACAAGGTCTCGCAGGAGCAGCTCCAGGGGACGGCGGCGTCGCTCGGCGTCGGCGTGGACGCGGGCGTGCTCGGCGCGCCCGCCTTCCTCGGTTCCGTGCCCGGCGATGCGACGAGCACCGAGCACGCCGCGTCGATGATCGGCCAGGGCAAGGTCCTCTTCTCGCCGCTCTCGGCCGCCGTCATGGCCGCGTCGGTCGAGAAGGGCGG
>NZ_JBKZWT010000156.1:0-8492 GCF_047759905.1 Sinomonas sp. G460-2
CGAGCGCGCGCTCGAGCACTTCGACCCGGTTGGTCGTGAGGATGAACGCGACGTCGGCGTCGCCGTCGAGCCCGTCGAGGGCGTCGAGGATCTCGAACAGGAGGGGCTGCGGCATGGGCCCGAAGCTGCGGTCCTCCGCGACGAGGTCCACGTCCTCGAGGACCACGATCGACGGCGTGAGCGCGCGCGCCATCTGCGCCGCGTCCGTCACCCGCCCCAGGGAGCGCCCGGCCATCATGAGTACGGTCGTCCCCTCGGACGCCCCGATGAGGTGCCGCACGGTGTGCGTCTTGCCGGTGCCGGGCGGGCCGTAGAGCAGGAGCCCGCGCTTGAGGTGCTGCCCGTGGGCCTCGAGCACGGCCGCGTGCCGGCCCACCCCGAGGGTGTGCTCTCGGATGCGCGGGAGGACCTCGGGCGGGAGGATGACGTCTGCCTCGGAGACCTGCGGCCGCTCGACGAACGTGATCCCCGCGGGAGTCGGTGCGCGCCCCGGCCCGAAGCCCGTGATCGATAGGAGGATCACCTGGCCCTTGAAGATGCTCTCGCGCTCGAGCCGTCCGCGCAGCTCCGCGAAAAGGCGGGACACGGCGTCCTCATCGCCGGCAATGACCTCGAGCGAAGGGATGAACCGTTGCTCGTTGGGCGACGCGCCTCGCTGCAGGATTGCCACTGGCGTGCCGTCGTAGCGGAAGAGGCGCAGGCCGAAGAACAGCGTGCGGCGCTGCTCGCTGGGGCCGATGGGCTCGTTCGAATAGTCGGGCTGGGTGACGACCGAGAACGCGCGGCCGATGCCGCTGTCCACCATGCCCCGAAAGTCCGCGTGCATCCGCATCTGGCCGCCGCCGACGCCCATGACGCGCGCGGACGGATCTCGGCCCGCGATCTCGTCTAGCACCACGTCGGTGTCGACGAGGCGGTGCAGCTGAATCGGCTCGATGACTGTGGCGAGTTCGCCGGGGTCCGCCCCGAGGTGCTCGGCCACGACGTCGCGGACCGAGGGCCCCGATCCGTCCCACTTGCGCTCGGCTGCGAGCCGCACGAGGTCCCCGAAATCGCTGATGAACCTCCCCAAAGCCTCATCCATGGCCCGAGCCTAGCAGTGACCCACGCCACTGGCGTGTCCCTCCCCGGGGGGACCACAATGGCCACATGGCCAGCTATGTGGGTGCCGAGCGAGCCTCGAGCACAGACCCTAGAGACTGGGGGCGGGCCTTGGCCGTTGCTCTCGAGCGGCTCCTCGAGGCCGCGCGCCTCGACGGGCATTACGCGGAACACGAACATCTGTACGGCGAAGACCTCGTCCTGCGGATCGAGGAAGACGGCGACGGCGCCAACGTCACCGTGCGCTGGGTCCCGACAGGGAACAGCGGCGCGGACGACGGCGACGTGGACGACGGCGAGAAGCTCGCCGTCTGATCTGGCTCGCCTCGGCGAGCTTCCCTGCCCCCGCCCGGCGGCGATCGTGCCGGCCGGTCCCTGAGGCGCGCCCAAGACTCGGGGCATGGCCCGGCGCGAGATGCTGCGCGGGCCCTTGCCGGGCCGACCGCCGGATGCCACGGTGGTGGGCATGGGACGGCTCGTGGTGCAGGAGATTGTCACGGCGGACGGCTTCGCGGCGGACGCCGACGGGAACTTCACGTTCACGCAGAAGGTCGAAGGCAGCGTCGCGGAGTGGGACCGCCACCAGTTCGCGTGGCTCGACGACGTCGACGCCATGGTCATGGGCGCCCGGACCTACGAGCTCTTCAACGCGTTCTGGCCCACGCCGGCCTCGGCGACCGAGATGATCGCGGACAAGCTCAACGCCCTGGATCGCTACGTCTTCTCGACGACGCTCCGCGAGGCGCCGTGGGGTTCCATCGGTGAGTGCCGGATTGAATCGGGCGACGCGATCGAGGCGATCCGCCGGATCAAGCGGCAGACGCCCGGCGACGTCGTCGTGTGGGGCAGCCTGACGCTCGCGCGCTCCTTCCTCGCGGGCGGCGAGGTGGACGAGGTGCGGCTGCTCGTCATGCCCGTTGCGCTCGGCGCGGGGCGCGGGTTCTTCCCCGAGGGCGCGCAGGTCCTCGCGCTGCGCGGCACTGAGACGCTGGATTCCGGCCTCGTCGAGCTCGTGTACGACGTGCGGCGTCCCGCGGCCGGCTGAGCGGGCTGCGGCGTCCCGCGGCCGGCTGAGCGGGCTGTGCCAGCGCCTTAAATGGCTCCGCCCCCGGCGTTGCGCGACCGGGGGCGGAGGGTATGGGTGGCGGGGCGGGTGAGGAGCGGCCGCCGTGGACCCCGCGCGGGTAGGGCGTTCCGTCAGGTGAGGCGGATCTGGCGGTTGACGTCCTTGTAGAGGAGATACCGGAACTCGCCCGGGCCGCCCGCGTAGCAGGCCTGCGGGCAGAACGCGCGAAGCCACATGAAGTCCCCGGCCTCGACCTCGACCCAGTCGTTGTTGAGCAGGTACATGGCCTTGCCCTCGAGGACGTAGAGGCCGTGCTCCATGACGTGGGTCTCGGGGAACGGGATCACGCCGCCTGGCTGGAACGTCACGATGTTCACGTGCATGTCGTGGGCCAGGTCGTCGGGGTCCACGAAGCGCGTCGTCTTCCACACGCCGTTGACGTTCGGCATCTCGCGGGGTGCGACCTCGGCGTCGCTCGTCACGAAGGACTTGGCCTCGTAGCCCTCGAGGCGCTGGTACGCCTTGCGGATCCAGTGGAACGAGACGATGCCGTCGGAGACGTTCTCGAGGCCCCACTCGTCGCCTGCGGCGAGGTAGGCGTAGCCGCCCTCGTCGAGCTCGTGCACCTCGCCGCCGAGCGTGAGGTTGACCTTGCCCTTCGTCACGAAGATGACGCCCTCGACGCCCGCCTCGAACTCGGCCTTCGGGGCGCCGCCGCCGGGGCCGATCTCGACGATGAGCTGCGAGAACGTCGTGGCGAAGCCCGAGATGGGCCGGGCGATGATCCACGAGCGCGTGTTCGTGAAGCCGGGGAGATTGCTTGTCACGATGTCCGTCAGGACGCCCTTGGGGATGACCGTGTAGGCCTCCTTGACGATCGCGCGCTCGGTCGTGAGGTGGGTCTGGGGCGGCAGCCCGCCCTCGGGGTAGTAGTACTTGCCCATGTGTGAGTCCTTACTAGATTGCGGTCGAAGCTAGTTCGCGTTCAGTGCAGCCAGGCGCGGGTGCGCGAGGCGCGTGAGGTCGCCCTCCGAGAGGCCCGTGAGGGCACGGACCTCGTCGGCGCCGGCGGCGCCGCACTGGACGCCGCGGAGCACGAAGGCCGCGAGCGCGCGGGCCGTGGCGGGCTCGTCGAGGACCGCGCCTACCGTCTGCTGGACGTAGTTCCGCAGCCGTTCGGTGGCCTTCGGAAGACCCTCGCGGTAGAACGCGTACGTCGCGATGTACCGCGTGGGCAGCTGGTGGGCGTGAAGGTCCCAGCCCTGGTAGTAGCCCCGCTCGAGCGAGCGGCGCACGAGGCGCGCGTGGAGCTTCCACGCCTCATCGCGCTGGGCGGCGTCGCCCACAGGGAGGACGTTCGTGGAGCCGTCCGAGAGGCGGATGCCCGTCCCGGCGACGGCGAGCTGCATGACTTCCTTCGCGAAGTCCGCGGCCGGGTGTTCCATGGACTGGTACGCGGCGGCGATCTGGAGCGATGCCGAATAGTCGTACGTGCCGTAGTGCAGGGCCGTGATCCGTCCCTGCGCCCGGTGGGCGAGCTGGGCCACGGGGTGGTTGCCGTCCGGGCCGATGATGAGCTGCGGCGTCTCGACCTGGACCTCGAAGCCGAGGCGGCCGGGATGCAGGCCCAGCGAGGATTCGAGGCGTTCGACGGCGTAGACCATCGCCTCGACCTGCTCGACCGTGCTCACCTTGGGCAGGGTCAGGACGAGACCCTCGGGCAGGCTGTCCGGCCCGCCACCACCCACGCCAACGAGCCGCGCAAGGAACAGCTCGAGCGTCCGCAGGCCGCGCCGTCGTGTGCCGTCCTCGAAGCACTTGAAGCGGATGCCGACGAACGGCGTCGCCGTCCCCGCCGCGATCGCCACGGCGACCTGGTCCGCGGCCCGGACGGCCTCGGCGTCCTCCGTGGCGTCGGGATCCGCGGAGCGTCCGGGGGCTAGGTAGCCGTCCTCGAAGTCGATCCGCAGGTCCTCGATGGCCTCCGTGCCCAGCTTTGCCTCGACGCGCGGGGCCACCTCGGCGACGAGCTCGGCGGGGAGGCCCACGAGCTCGGCGAGGCGCTGGATCCCGCCGGCCTCGCCCGCCGCGGCGAGGGCCTGCTGGCCCCAGTCCGCGGCGAGCGACGGCGTGAACCGGTCCGCGGGGACGTACACGGTGTGCACGGGCTGGCGTGTGCCGGCATCGCCCGGATACGCCTCGGCGAGGAGGCGATCCGTGCCCGCGAGCTGCGAGTCGATCCGTTCGAAGTCCGCGTCACCGAAAACCGCCTTCGGCAAGGCCTCAGCCGGGAAGCCGGAGTCGGGGGCGCCCATCAGCCCACCAGCTCGTATGCGGGTGTCGTGAGGAAGTCGGTGTAGTCCTCGGAGAGGCAGATGTCCGCGATGAGGCGGCTAGCGGGCTCGTAGTACGCGGAGAACTGGCCGGGATCGACCTCGCCGCGCAGGCGCTCGGTCTCCTCCGCGAGGAGCGTCGAGACGAGCTCGCGCGTCACGGTGTTGCCCGTGTCGCTCAGGACCACCTTGTTGTGGATCTGCTGCCACACCTGCGAGCGCGAGATCTCCGCGGTCGCCGCATCCTCCATGAGGTTGTGGATCGCCACGGCGCCGTTGCCCGAGAGCCATACGGCCGTGTACGCGACGGCGACGTACAGGTTGAGGCGCAGCCCGGCCTCGGTCGCGACGCCCTCGGCCGAGGACACGTCGAGCAGTTGGTCCGCGGTCACGTTGACCTCGGGGCGCTGGCGGTCCACCTGGTTGGGCTTATCGCCCAGGAACTGGTCGAAGACCGCCTGGCACGTCTCGACGAGGTCCGGGTGCGCGACCCACGAGCCGTCGAAGCCGTCCGTGGCCTCGCGCGTCTTGTCGGCGCGGACCTTCTCGATCGCGGCGGCCGTGATCTCGGGCTCCTTGCGGTTTGGGATGAACGCCGCCATGCCGCCCATCGCGAACGCGCCGCGCTTGTGGCACGTCTGGACGAGGAGCTCGGTATACGCACGCATGAACGGCGCCGTCATCACGACGGACGCGCGGTCGGGGAGCGTGAACTTCTCGCCGGCATCGCGGAAGAACTTGATGATGCTGAACAGGTAGTCCCAGCGGCCCGCGTTGAGGCCCGAGGCGTGGTCGCGGAGCTCGTAGAGGATCTCGTCCATCTCGAACGCGGCGGGGATGGTCTCGATGAGCACGGTCGCGCGGATGGTGCCCTGCGGGATGCCGAGGTAGTCCTGCGCGAAGACGAAGACCTCGTTCCAGAGGCGCGCCTCGAGGTGGCTCTCCATCTTGGGCAGGTAGTAGTACGGGCCCCGGCCGGAAGCGATGAGGAGCTTCGCGACGTGGAAGAAGTGGAGGCCGAAGTCCACTAGCGCACCCGAGGCGGGTTCGCCGTCGACCGTAATGTGGCGCTCCTCCATGTGCCAGCCGCGCGGGCGGGTGACCACGACGGCGAGCGGCGCGTCCTCGCCGAGCCGGTACTCCTTGCCCTCGGGCGAGGTGAACGAGAGCGTGCCGAGGGCGGCGTCGCGCAGGTTGAGCACGGAGTCGACGACGTTGGCCCAGTGCGGGCTCGAGGCGTCCTCCATGTCCGCGAGCCACACCTTCGCGCCCGAGTTGAGCGCGTTGATGGCCATCTTCGCGGGGCTCGCCGGGCCGGTCATCTCGACCCGGCGGTCCTCGAGCGCGGCCGGCGCCGGCGCGACCCTCCACTGGGCGGCGCGGATCTCCGCCGTGTTCGGCAGGAAGTCCAGCCGGCCGGTCGAGGCGGCCTCCGCGCGTCGTGCCTTGCGGGCCTCGAGCCGGTCCTTGCGCTCGGCGGCGAAGCGGCGGTGCAGCTCCTCGACGAACGCGAGCGCCTCGTCCGTGAGGATCTCCTCCGCGCGCTCCACGGGCTTCGTATCGGTCACAGTGATGGCCATAGCTCTACTTCCTCTCCCTGGTCTGAAGTCTTGAATCGTGAGGACCCCGTGCTGGATCAGGAGTGCGCTGCCGCGACGATGGCCGCGGCGACGTCCTGGGCGACGTGCGGGTCGAACACGCTCGGGATGATGAAGCTCGCGTTGAGCTCCTCGTCCGAGACGCGCGAGGCGATGGCTTGGGCCGCCGCCACCAGCATGTCAGGGGTGATGTCGGCCACGCCAGCGTCGAGCAGGCCGCGGAACACACCCGGGAACGCGAGCACGTTGTTGATCTGGTTGGGGAAGTCGCTCCGGCCGGTGGCCACGACGGCGGCGTGCTCGGCGGCCGCGATCGGATCCGTCTCGGGGTCCGGGTTGGCCATCGCGAAGACGATCGCGTCCTGGGCCATCGTCGCGACCTGCTCGGGGCCGAACAGGTTCGGCGCGGAGACTCCGATGAACACGTCCGAGCCCTTGAGGGCCTCGTGGAGGGTTCCAGAGAACGCCTCGGGGTTCGTGTTCTCGGCGATCCAGATGCGGTGCGCGTCCGTGAGCTGCTGCCCGCGGTGGATCGCACCCTTGCGATCGCACGCGATGATGTTCCTCGCGCCCTGGGCCTGGAGCAGCTGGATGATCGCGTTGCCGGCCGCGCCGACGCCCGAGACCACGATCCGCACGTCCTCGATCTTCTTGTCCACGAGCTTGAGCGCGTTCACGAGCGCCGCGAGCGTGACGATGGCCGTGCCGTGCTGGTCGTCGTGGAACACGGGGATGTCGAGCTCCTCGCGGAGACGGGCCTCGATCTCGAAGCAGCGCGGCGCCGCGATGTCCTCGAGGTTCACGCCGCCGTACACCGGCGCGATGGCCTTGACGATCTTGATGATCTCCTCGGTGTCCTGCGTGTCGAGGCACACGGGCCACGCGTCGACGTTGGCGAACTGCTTGAAGAGGGCGGCCTTGCCCTCCATGACCGGGAGCGCGGCGGCCGGGCCGATGTTGCCGAGCCCCAGCACCGCCGAGCCGTCCGTCACGACCGCGACGGTGTTGCGCTTGACGGTGAGGCGGCGGGCATCCTCCGGGTTCGCTGCGATCGCGAGGCACACGCGGGCGACGCCGGGCGTGTAGGCGCGCGAAAGGTCGTCGCGGTTGCGGAGGGGAACCTTCGGGACGACCTCGAGCTTGCCGCCGAGATGCATGAGGAAGGTACGGTCCGAGACCTTGCGCACGGTCACGCCGTCGAGTGCTTCGAGCGCCGCGGCGACCTGCTCGGCGTGCTGCTCCGACGTCGTGTTGCACGTGATGTCCACCGTGAGGCGGTCGTGATGCGATTCGCTGATGTCGAGCGCCGTGACGGGGGCGCCGGCCGCGGCGACGGCGGCGGCGAGCTCGCCCGTGATGCTGATGCGCGACGGCGCGTCGATGCGGAGCGTGATGGAGTTGCCGGGGCTGGGACTCGCCATTGAATCGTCCTTACGTCAGGAGGCAACCGCCTCGGGTTAATTTCCGTACTACGGATATTATTGTTTGCATCTTGGAAAAACAAGTCCCCGCGCGCGACCCCGCAACGTGTGGGACGGGACCCCGCAACGTGCGGGACGGGGGCCTTGTCAGCGTGTTGTATCGTGAGGTATCCGCAAAGTTTCCGGGATGCGGATAATTAATGCCGGAACAGGTTCCGGTCGCGACCCATGGAGGACCACATGGCCGAGAAGGCCTCAGGCGGCGTCCAGTCCGTCGAGCGCGTCTTCGAGCTGCTCGAACTCATCACCGACGCAGGTGGGGATGTCACGCTGAGCGAGCTGTCGTCGTCGACCGAGCTTCCGCTGCCCACCATCCACCGGCTCCTCCGCACGCTCGTCGCGCTCGGGTACGTGCGGCAGCTGCCCAATCGCCGCTACGCGCTCGGCCCGCGCCTCATCCGCCTCGGCGAGGGTGCCAACAAGCAGCTCGGCGCGCTCGCGCAGCCGCAGCTCAAGACGCTCGTGGACCGCCTCGGCGAGACCGCGAACATGGCCGTGCTCGATTCCGACATGGTGATCTACGTGGCCCAGGTCCCCTCGCTGCACTCGATGCGCATGTTCACGGAGGTCGGCCGGCGCGCCCACACGCACGATACCGGCGTGGGCAAGGCGATCCTCTCGCAGCTCGAGGACGATCAGGTGCGCGCGATCGTCGGCCGTCAGGGCATGCCCACGCCCACGGCGTACAGCATCGGCGACGTCGAGACGCTCCTCGCGGACCTCGACAAGATCCGCGCCCGCGGCTACGCGATCGACGAGCAGGAGCAGGAGGTTGGCGTGCGCTGCTTCTCGATGCCCGTCCCCAACGCTCCGACCCCGACCGCCATCTCGGTCTCCGGCCCCGTCTCGCGCGTCGACGACGCGTTCGGCGAGCGTGCCGTGCCCGCGCTGCGCGAGGCCGCGGCCCGGATCT
>NZ_JBKZWT010000157.1:0-8438 GCF_047759905.1 Sinomonas sp. G460-2
TGCGCCGGCCCGAGCCCGCCGCCGCGGTGGCTGATGAAGATGAGGCTCGCGATGCCCGTGGCCGCCAGCACGAGCACGGAGATCTCTCCGAACGTGTCCCACGCGCGGATGTCCACGAGCGTCACGTTCACGATGTTCGTCCCGCCGCCCTGGCTGTATGCGAGGCGGGGAAAGTCGAGAGAGACGGGCGAGGCGGTGCGCGACCCCATCGCGAACATGCCCGCGAAGACGACGACCGTGCCGAACAGCACGGCAATCACGATCCGCACCACGCGGTACGCCCCGCCCGTGCGGTCGCGCAGCTGCGCGGGAAGGCGCCGCATGCCGAGCACGAACGCGACGAGGACGATCGTCTCGACGAGGAGCTGCGTCATCGCGAGATCCGGCGCGCCCTGGAGCGCAAAGATGAGCGCGATGCCGTAGCCGGTCACGGACACCATGAGCACGGCGAGGAAGCGCTTGTTGGCGCGGACCGCTGCGAGCGCGCCGATCGCGATGCCCACGCCGATCACGGCCTGAAGCGGCGCGTTCGGGTCCACGAGGTACGTCCCGCCGGGAATCGCGGGCCGGGTCCCAAGCATGACGACGAGCGGCAGCACGGTCGCGACCGAGAGGATCACTGCGAGGTAGAAGAAGAGCGAGCCGCGCTGGGTGCGTCCGGTCACCCAGATGGCCGCGTCGTCCACGGCGCCGACGGTCGCACGGTACACGCGCTCGGCGTCCGGCAGGCCAGAGACCGCGACCTGCGCGCGGTACACGGCGTCGCGGAACCAGAAGAGCAGGCCGCCCCCGAGCCACGCCGCGGCGGAGAGCGCGAGCGGAAGGTCCAGCCCGTGCCACGCCGAGAGATGCTCGGCCGAACCCGCGTGCGGGGCGACCCACGCGTCGACAGGGGCGGGCCACACGCCGTACGCGAGGCCAAGCGCCGCGAGAATCGCGGGCGCCGCGGCGAACAGCGGCGTGATCGGCTTGAAGGGCGTGTCCGGGAGGCCGGGCTTGCGCGCGAACGCTCCCCAGACGAACCGCGCGCTGTACGCGACCGTGAGCGCCGAGCCCACCACGAACGCGGCGAGGACGACGGCGCCCCACGGCTCCCCGAGCACGGCGTCGCCGTGCAGGAACCCGCCGAAGACGGCCTCCTTCGCGACGAAGCCGCCGAAGAGCGGGAGGCCCGCCATCGAGGCCGCCGCGAGTACGGCCACGACGCCGAGCCCCCGCGACTGCCGGAAGACCCTCGAGAGCCGCCGCACGTCGCGCGTGCCGGTCTGGTGGTCCACGATCCCCACCACGAGGAAGAGCGTCGCCTTGAACAGCGCGTGCGCGACCACGAGCGCGAGCCCAGCGAGCGCGGCCTCGGGTGTGCCGAGACCGACGACGGCGACCATGAACCCGAGCTGGCTCACGGTCCCGAACGCGAGGAGCAGCTTGATGTCGGTCTGGCGCAGCGCGCGGTAGCCGCCCACGAGGAGCGTCGCGAGTCCGAAGCCCAGCACCACGGGCCGCCAGTACGGCGTGTCGGCGAAACCGGGGGCGAGCCGCGCCACAAGGTAGACGCCAGCCTTGACCATCGCGGCGGCATGAAGATAGGCGGAGACGGGCGCCGGGGCGGCCATCGCCGCGGGCAGCCAGAAGTGGAACGGGATGAGGGCCGACTTGCTGAGCGCCCCGATGAGGACCAGAAGCGCGCCGATGGCCATGGCGCCCGAGGTGGGCGCCGTCGTCGTCAATTCGCCCGCCCGCGCGAGGATGGCCGAGATGCGGTAGGTGCCCGCGGCGTTCCCGATGACCACGAGGCCCACGAGCATCGCGAGCCCGCCAGCGGTCGTGACGATGAGGGCCTGGATCGCCGCGCGGCGCGCCGCGAGGCGGGCCCGCGCGAAGCCGATGAGCAGGAATGAGAGGACGCTCGTGAGCTCCCAGAAGACGAAGAGTGCAATGAGATCGTCCGCGGTGACGAGCCCGAACATCGCGCCCGCGAACGCGAGGAGTTGGCCGCCGAAGCCACCCAACCCGTCGTCGTCGTTCTTGAAGTACCGCGCGCAATACGCGAGCACGAGCGCGCCCACGCCGAGCACCAGAAGGCACATGACCCACGCGAGCGGATCGAGGCGGAAAGCGAAGTCGAGTCGGAGACCGGGAATGTAGGAGTAGGTCTCCTCGAGGCCCGCGCCGTACGCGGCGCCGTGCTGGGCCGCGAGCCAGACGAGGGAGAGCGCGGGCACCGCCGCGAGGAGGAAGAACGCCGAACGGCCCCACCGCCGGAAGATCCAGGGCGCACCAGCCGCCACTGCAAAGTGCAGGGCGAGAACTGGGACCACCGGGCGCCTCCGCGTGTTCAGGTGTTATCGAGTCAACAAAGTTGGGGTCAGGCGAAAGTAAGTTGGGTTCAATCCCCGTCGATCCATCACTGGAAAATGCTGGTGCGAGCAGCGCCGCCAGTCTATCAGGGGCTAGCATTCGAGCTATGACGACTGCCGCGCAGCAGCCATCGGAGCTCGAGCTCCACACCGCACCCGTCAGATACGGCCAAGTGCTCGCGTGGGCCTCGTGGGATTGGGGTTCCGCGGCCTTCAACGCCGTCATGACGACGTTCGTCTTCACGGTCTATCTCACCTCCTCCGCGTTCGGCGGCGCGGACCACGCCTCCTCCGTGCTCGGCGCGGCGCTCGGGATCGGCGGCTTCCTCATCGCGGTCCTGGCGCCCGTCTCGGGCCAGCGTTCCGATGCCGGCGGTCGCCGCAAGCTGTGGCTCGGCATCCACACGGGCGTCGTGGCGCTGCTCACGGGACTGTGCTTCTTCGCCTTCCCGCGGCCCGAGTTCCTCTGGTACGGGGCGAGCCTCATCGCGGCCGGCCATGTGTTCTCCGAGCTCGCGGGCGTCAACTACAACGCGATGCTCGAGCAGATCGCCACGCCCAAGACCATCGGGCGGATCTCCGGCCTGGGCTGGTCTGCCGGGTATTTCGGCGGAATCGTCGCGCTCCTGCTCGTGCTCTCGCTCTTCGTCCAGCCCGCGTTCCACTGGTTCGGGGCGTCGACGGCGGAGAGCCTCAACATCCGCCTTGTCGCCGTCTTCTCCATGCTGTGGATCATCGCCTTCTCGCTGCCCGTCCTGTTCGCGGTGCCCGAGGTTCCGCGGCGCCCGGCGGCTCGGCTGGGCGTCGTCGCCTCGTACGGGCTGCTGTGGCGACGCGTCGTGGCGATCTACCGCACGAGCCCTCACACGCTCTACTTCCTCGTGGCGAGCGCCGTGTTCCGCGACGGGCTCGCGGCCGTGTTCACGTTCGGTGGGGTCATCGCGGCCGGGACGTTCGGCTTCTCACTGAGCCAGGTCATCTTCTTCGCGATCTTCGGGAACGTCGTCGCCGCGATCGGCGCGATCACGGGCGGCTTCCTCGACGATCGGATCGGCCCCAAACGCGTGATCACGGGCGCGCTCGCGGGGCTGCTCGTGGCCGGCACCGCGATCCTCGTGCTCGGCAACGGGACGTATTCGGTCTTCGGGTTCACGTGGACGGGCACGGCGACGTTCTGGGTGTTCGGGCTGTTCCTGACCCTCTTCGTCGGCCCGGCGCAGGCCTCGGCCCGGGCGTACCTCGCGCGGCTCGCGCCGGACGGGGAATCCGGCGAGCTGTTCGGTCTGTACGCGACGACGGGCCGCGCCGTGAGCTTCCTCTCGCCCCTCCTGTTCAGCGCGTGCATCGCGATCGCGACGCCGCTCGTCGCGGAGGGCCAGGCTCAGCGCTGGGGCATCCTCGGGATCATGCTTGTGCTCCTCGCGGGTCTGCTCGTGCTGATCCCGGTGCGGCCGCCGTCGAATGTCGCGACCGCCGTCGTCCCGGAGCGGTGAGGCCCGCACCCGCCCCTCCGCGCCCGTTCAGCGTCTCGGTACAGATCCCCCGGCCCCTGGCCATCTCGGGTACAGATTCCCACCACCCTCAGCGTCCCGGGTACAGATCATCCGCACCCGAAACCCCGCTGCCCATCCTGACGTGGTGCGGCGCGATCTTGCTCGTCGCGTCGAGTCCGAGGAGCTGAAGCCCCCGCCGGTACTCGGCGCGGAGGATCTCGACGGCGCGCTCAACGCCCCGCTCGCCCCCAGCCATGAGGCCAAAGAGGTACGCCCGGCCGATCATGACCGCGTCGGCGCCCCGCGCAATCGCCGCGATGATGTCCTGGCCGTTCCGCACGCCGCTGTCGAGCAGAACGGTCGCGTCCGGGCCTACCGCCTCGCGGATCGGGGGAAGCGCCTCGAGCGTCGAGGGCGTCCGGTCAAGCTGGCGGCCACCGTGGTTTGACACGACGACGCCGTCCGCGCCGAGCTCGACCGTGCGCCGCGCGTCGTGGGGGTTGAGCACGCCCTTGACGAGGAGGCGGTGCGGCCACGCCCCGCGCAGCCACTCGAGGTCGTCCCAGTCCAGACCGGGATCGAACAGCATCCCGGCGACATCCGCGGACGTCCCCGGGTAGTCGCGCAGGGACGCAAAGTTGATGGGCGCCGTCGCGAGCTTGTTGAGCCACCAATACGGGAAGCGCGCCATGTCGAGGAACGTCTGCGCGGTGAGCGACGGCGGGATGGTGAGGCCGTTGCGCGTGTCCTTGTGCCGGCCGCCGGCCACGGCGGTGTCGATCGTGAGGATCACTGTGTCGCAACCCGCCGCAAGCGCGCGGCCCACCATCTCGGCGTTGAGGGCCCGATCGTTCGTGAGGTAGAGCTGGAACCAATTCCGTCCTCGCGGCGCCGCATCCCGGACCTCTTCGATGGTCGTGGTGCCGACGGTCGAGAGCGCGTAGGGGAGGCCGTTGCGCTGCGCGACACGAGCCACGGCGGCCTCGCCCTCGTGGTGCATCATGCGCGTGTAGCCCGTGGGCGCGAACACGAGCGGGAACGCGATGCGCTCGCCCAGGAGCTCGGTCGAGAGGTCGGGATCAGCCACGGAGTTGAGCCCTTCCGGCATGAACACCGCGGCGCGGAACGCGTCGAGATTGCGCTGCGCCGTGACCTCGGCCTCGGCGGCGCCGTCCACGTAGTCGAAGACCGCGCGAGGGGTGGTCCGACGGCCGATCGCGCGCAAGTCCTCGATCGTGAGGGCCCGCTCGAGCCGCCGCCGCACTGGATCGAGAACGGGCGCGCGGAACTGCAGGAGCTCCCGCACCTCTGAGACGCGCGGGAGCTGGCGGCGGATTCGGTGAGGGGCTTCGAGAGCCTCAGCCGCGACCGGTTCCACTCCGGCGGCCCGGGCCTCGACCGCGACCTCGGCCCCGCGGTTCACGCGAGCACCTCGGGGTTGACGATGTTCCGGGGCCGCCGCCCGGCGAGGACGTCCGCGACGTTCTGGGCGGTCCGCGTCTTGAGCTCCTGCTGCGACTCCTCGCTGTACCAGGCCGCATGGGGCGTGAGCACGGTGTTCGGAAGCCCGAGGAGCGGGCTGTCGCGCGGGAGCGGCTCATCCTCGAAGACGTCGAGGCCAGCGCCGCGGATCGCGCCTCGGCGGAGGGCCTCGACGAGCGCGCGGGTGTCGACGACGCCGCCACGGCACGTATTGACGAGCACGGCGCCCGGCTTCATCGCGCCGAGCACGTCGGCGTCGATGAGGTGCCGCGTGTGGGCGTTGAGCGGGACGTGCAGCGATAGGACGTCCGCGCGCCGCACGAGCTCGTCGAAGTCGACCACCTCGGTGCCCTCCGCCGTCGTCGTCCCGGGCGCGTGCAGCGGGTCGAACCCGATGGTCCGGTAGCCCACGCCGCGGGCCTTGCGCGCGGTCGCGGCTCCGATGAGCCCGAGGCCGACGAGCCCGAACGTGCGGCCCGCGACCCGGTGGAGCGGCTGCACCGGATCGAGCGAGTAGCTTCCCGCTCGCATCGCCCGGTCGAGGCCTGTGACGCCGCGGGCGAGGCTCAGCGCGAGCGCGATCGCGTGGTCGCTCACGTCCTCGGTTCCGTAGTCTGGGACGTTGCACACGGCGATGCCGTGCTCGGTCGCGGCCGCGACGTCCACGTTGTCGACGCCGACGCCGTACCGGCCTACAGCCTTGAGGCCCGGGAGCGCCGCGAGGACGGCGCGCGTCACGGGCGCGTACTGGACGATGATCGCGTCCGCGCCCTGCGCCGCGGCGACGACCTCGGCTTCCGTGCGGCACGCGGCGAGGACGAGCTCGAGGCCCTCCACGGCGGCGACCGCCTCTTCCTCCGCCACGGCTCCGTGGTCGACGTCCGTGATGACCACGCGGGGCTTCGAATCC
This sequence comes from Sinomonas sp. G460-2, assembly GCF_047759905.1. Classification (NCBI taxonomy): domain Bacteria; kingdom Bacillati; phylum Actinomycetota; class Actinomycetes; order Micrococcales; family Micrococcaceae; genus Sinomonas; species Sinomonas sp. G460-2. The sequence continues at coordinate 6,243 of NZ_JBKZWT010000157.1, forward strand.
ACCGCGACCTCCTTCGTCCTGCGAGCTGTCGATGCCAGCTTAGGCGAGCGGATCGTATAGGAGATATCCGATATTCATGGCGCGTTCGGGCCCGATCCTTTGTCGGTGCCCCGGATTAGAGTTGTTCCATGAACGTGGACGAGACCGAGCTCCCCGGCTTCGGGGTGCGCAAGGACTTCATGACGAAGTCAGGGCGGCGCATCGGGGTCGTCGCGCATCGCGACGGCCAGACCGAGCTCATCATCTCGGCGTGGGACGATCCCGACACGTGCCAGGCGTCGATCCCGCTCACGGGAGACGAGGCCTCGGCCCTCGGCAACCTCCTCGGAAGCCAGCGCATCGTCATGCAGCTCACCGAGGAGCACAGGGAAGTCCCGGGCATCGTGACCCGGCAGTTCAGCATCCTGCCCGATTCCCCGTACCGGGACCAGCCCATGGGCAAGGCCGCAATCCGGACCAGAACGTCGGTCTCGATCGTCGCGATCATGCGCGAGGGCGAGGTGCTCCCGTCCCCAAGTCCGGACGCCATGCTCCGCGCTGGCGACCTGCTCGTCGCCGTCGGCACGCAGGAGGGGCTCGACGCCACGGCGACGATCCTGCGCAACGGCTAGCCCATGGATCCGATCGCACTCACGCTCATCGAACTCGGGGCCGTCATCTTCGCCCTCGGCTTCCTCGCGCGGCTCGCCGGTCGGATCAGCATGTCCCCCATCCCGCTGTACCTCCTCGGTGGCCTCCTGTTCGGCGCCGGCGGGCTCGTGGACCTCCACGGCGTGCGCGAATTCGCGCATCTCGCCGGCGAAATCGGCGTCATCCTGCTCCTGCTCCTGCTCGGCCTCGAGTACACGGCGAAGGAGTTGTTCACCGGTCTGCGCCGCTCGTGGCAGGCGGGAGTCGTGGACGCCGTCCTCAATTTCCTGCCCGGCGCGGGCGTCGCGCTCCTGCTCGGCTGGGGTGGCGTCGGCGCGCTCGTAATGGGCGGCGTCACGTACATCTCCTCGTCGGGGATCGTCGCGAAAGTCATCACCGACCTCGGGCGGCTCGGCAACCGCGAAACACCGACCATCCTCTCGATCCTCGTGTTCGAGGACCTCGCCATGGCCATCTTCCTGCCGATCCTCACGGCGGTGCTCGCGGGCGTGGGCTGGTTCGGCGGGCTCCAGACCGTGGCCATCTCGCTCGCGGTCATCACGATCGTGCTCGTCGTCGCGCTGCGCCAGGGCCACCGCGTCTCGAAGGTGGTCCACAGCGAGAACTCCGAGGTGTTCCTCCTCAACGTCATGGGCCTCGCGCTGCTCGTGGCAGGGCTCGCCTCTGCGATGCAGGTCTCCGCGGCCGTGGGCGCCTTCATGCTCGGCATCGCCATCTCAGGCACGACGGCGAGCGTCGCTTCGCGTCTCCTCGAACCGCTGCGGGACCTCTTCGCCGCGATCTTCTTCGTCGCGTTCGGGCTCAACATCGACCCGCGGTCCATCCCGCCGGTGCTCGGCTGGGCGCTGTTGCTCGCGCTCGTGACGGCCCTGACGAAGATCGCCACCGGCTGGTGGGCCGCGTGGCGCGCCGGGGTTGCGGTGCCCGGACGCGCCCGCGCGGCCGCCTCGCTGATCGCGCGCGGTGAGTTTTCGATCGTCATCGCGGGCCTCGCCGTCGCGTCCGGCGTTGTGACGGGCGAGCTCGCTGCCCTTGCGACCGCTTACGTGCTGCTCATGGCCGTCGTCGGCCCCCTCGCCGCGCGGTTCGTCGAGCCCGCGGTCAAGGCGTTCCGGCGTGCTCGCGGGCCCAGGCGCGAGGCCCCGGCCTCCGTCCCCTAGCCGCCGAGGACGGTCACCTCCCGCGGGTGCCCCACCGTTCAAGGGTCACCTCTCGCGGGTGCCCCACCGTTCAAGGGTCACCTTCCGCGGGTCGCGAGCTTAAACACCCGCGCAATCGCCGCGAAACGTCCTTCCGCGAGCATGGATTCATGGACGACTCGAGCACGGCCCAGATGGCCCCTGCCCCGACCCCGCACACCGCCCACGCCGACCTCGCGTGCGAGGTCTGCGGCCGCTACCCCGAGCCGCCCAAGGTCCGCCTCACGCTCGCGAACGTCGCCGCGATGCTGCCCATCGAGCTCGCGGTGCACGCCGCCGTCGTCGGTACGGAGTGGCCGCTCCCGCTCAAGGTGCTCCTCCTCGCGGCGACGACCACCGCGCTCGT